>JAZUOK010000161.1:0-1664 GCA_045604665.1 Eubacteriales bacterium
GCCAAGCGGTCTTAGGAAGACAAGGCATATTATCAACTCCTTGGCACACAGAACGACATGGCTACGATCCGACTTCTTGCCGTTCTTGGTAACCTCTTCCATGGGAATGCCTCTTTCCTCGGAGATCAGCTTCATAACCACAGGGAGACAGAAACCGCCCTGGCATCTGCCCATACCGCTTCTGGTACGGCGCTTTACACCGTCCACATCACTTGCAGGAGGATTCTGACGGAGCGCAAAGCGAATCTCGCCCTCACTGATACCCTCGCAGCGGCAAACGATTCTGCCGTAAGCAGGATTTTTCTGAATAAATGCATTCTTTTCTTCCGCATTCATTTTTGCAAAGGCTCTGGGATCCTCTCTCTTGCCGCAGAAGTTCGGATTCTCTTCCAAGGTAAGGCCTGCTGCACCGAGAAGCTTGATGGCCTCTTTTGCAATGGCAACGGAAGAGGTAAGACCGGGAGAATCAATGGCACCAAGGTGGATCAATCCGGGAACCTTTTTGCTTTCCTCAATGATAAAGTCACCGCTCTTCACAGAGGAACGGACACCGGAGAAGGAAGTAATACGGGCGCCAATGTTAAGAGAAGGAACGCTCTTTTTACCAAGACGCTCTGCAAGTGCAAGGCCCTCGGTTGTGGTTTCTACATTGGCAGGCGTTTCTACCTTGATGGCAGTAGGACCTACAAGGAGATTGCCGTGAGCTGTGGGAGAAACGAGAATTCCCTTGCCTTCCTCGGAAGGAACCTGGAAGATGGTATGAGAAACAAGCTTTCCTACATTTTTATCCAAAAGATGATACTCACCTGCACGGGGGATGATCTCAAAGAATTTATCCCCGGCCATTTCAGCGATCTTATCGGAATAAGCGCCTGCGCAGTTTACAAGATACTTCGCAGTGATTTTTTCGCCGTTTTGAGAGGTAACGGTGAAAATGCCGTCTTTCTTTTCGATGGCGCAAACTTCAAAATTGCATTTTAATTCCACGCCGTTGTCCATAGCGTTACCAACGGCCGCAAGGGTCATACCGTAAGGGCAGATGATACCTGCAGAAGGAACACGAAGAACAGAAGTAATTGCTTCGGAAAGGTTCGGCTCCAATTTTCTTGCTTCGTCACCGGAGAGAACCTCCATTCCCACAACGCCGTTTGTAATACCTCTTTCGTAAAGAGCTTTTACAGTCTCGTCTTCCTTTTCACCGAACGCACAGATCATAGAGCCGTTGCGGATATAGGAAACATTGAGCTCGTCTGCGGCTTCATAAAGAAGAGGTACGCCTGCTATATTCATTTTTGCTTTCAGGGTACCGGGTTCGGGGTCATAACCACCGTGGATAATACCGCTGTTTGCTTTGGATGCACCTGCTGCAACATCATTTTCCTTTTCCAGAAGACACACCGAAAGGTTGTAGCCGGAAAGCTTTCTTGCCATCATACCGCCGACAACACCGGCACCGATAACTGCTACATCATACATTTTTACTCCTCCTTAAAAATAAAAAAACGCATCAAAGCAGACTTCTCCTATGTGTCTGCTTTGATACGTCTCCAAATCTCAGTATCATAACAGATTATACCACAGTCGCCATGTTTTGTCAAGCATTATTTACCCTTTTTTACCATAATACACTTGATTAAATCCGATTTTTGTGGTACAATTTATAT
>JAZUOK010000162.1:0-1872 GCA_045604665.1 Eubacteriales bacterium
GCGATCATATTCAACAACAACATTTACGGTATGACCGGCGGTCAGTACTCCCCCACCACTCCTTACGGCGAAAAGGGTACCACCGCACCTTACGGCAACATTGACCGCAGCTTTGACATCCCGAAGGTCGCCGAGGCTGCAGGTGCAACCTACACCGCCCGCGGATCTGCATACGATGCAGTCCGCACCACCAAGCTCATTGAGGAAGGCATCCGTCACAAGGGCTTTTCCGTCATTGAATGTGCTTCCGTCTGCCCCACCTACTACGGCAGAAAGAACAAAAAAGGAAGCGCAGTGGATATGTTCCTCTGGCAGAAGGAAAACAGCGTCAGTGTCGAAAAGGCAAAGACCATGTCTCCCGAGGAATTAAAAGGTAAGCTTGTGATCGGAAAACTGAGCGAAAGCGACTTCCCGGAACTGACCGAGCAGTATCAGACGATCATCGACAAGTTCCAGAAGTAAGGAGGCAAAAAATGAGTAAAATGGAAATCCGTCTCGCCGGTACCGGCGGACAGGGCCTGATCACAGGCACCATCATTCTGGCAGAAGCCGGAATTTTTGAAAACAAATTCGTCGCTCAGTCTCAGTCCTACGGACCCGAGGCAAGAGGCGGCATGTGCAAAGGTGAAGTTATCATTTCCGACGAAAAGATCGGCTTTACCAAGGTTACAAAGCCCACCTTTGTTATGGCACTTTCTCAGCCCTCCTTCAACCAGTACTGCTACGGACTGGATGAAGCGTGCTATGTTCTTGTGGACGAGACCATTCAGGTTCCCGAAGATTACAGCCACAAGAAGCTTCTTCGTCTTCCTATTTTGAAGACGGCAAGAGAGACCGTGGGCAAAATGCAGACGGTCAACATCGTTTCTGTGGGCGCGATCAATGCGATCCTCGATTTCTCCTCCGATGAGAACATTGAAAAGGCCGTTTTGATGCACATTCCCAAAGGAACGGAAGAGATCAATCTGAAAGCACTGCGTGAAGGCGCAAAGCTTGTAAAATAATATAAGGCAAAAATAGAAAGAGTAATCGTTTTATGAAAATTCATGAGTATCAGGCAAGTCAGCTGTTTTCTGATTTCGGTATTCCCTGCCCCAAGGGAATCTATGCAGAAACGGCCGATGCGGCTGTAGATGCAGCAAAGACCCTGGGTGTATATCCCGTGGTTATCAAGGCACAGATCCACTCCGGCGGCAGAGGAAAAGCCGGCGGTGTAAAGCTGTGTAAAAAAGAAGAAGAGGTTCGTCTTTTCTCCACCGAGCTTTTGGGCAAGACCCTTTATACCCATCAGACAGGTCCCGAGGGAAAGGTCGTTCGTGGACTCTATGTAACCGAAGCAAGCAAGATCAAGAAGGAATACTATGTATCTATGACCGTAGATTCCGCAAAAGGCTCCATCGTAATGATCGCTTCTGCGGAAGGCGGAACGGAGATCGAAGAGCTTTCCAAGAACCATCCCGAAAAGATCCTGCAGCTTCATATTGATCCCGAAATCGGTTATAAGGATTATAACGGATGGGAAATGGCTGAAAAGCTTGGCTTTACCGCAAATCAGGCAAAGGCATTTGTTAAGATCGCAAGAGGTATGTACCGCCTTTTTATGGCAAAGGACTGCTCTCTCGTTGAGATCAACCCCCTCATTGAAACGGAGGAAGGCGATCTTCTCGCCCTGGATGCAAAGGTCAACTTTGATGACAACGCCCTTTTCCGTCACCCTGACATTGTGGAGCTTCGCGATTTTAACGAAGAAGATCCCAAGGAGATCGAAGCCTCAAAATATGATCTGAACTATGTGTCTCTGGACGGTTCTGTAGGCTGTATGGTAAACGGTGCCGGCCTTGCAATGGCAACCATGGACATCATCAAGACCTT
>JAZUOK010000163.1:0-1906 GCA_045604665.1 Eubacteriales bacterium
AAAAGTCCCATGTATCTTAAAAGTGTGCTTCCCACAAAAAAGATCAATGCCATATTCACCAAAAACGGGATCTTGGAAGGAGAAACATAGCGGAACTTCATAGTAGAAACTATATCCATCCCTCTCGCCTTGCAATAAAAAGCAAGGGGAAGAAGAAAAATAATCAGCTGAATGATCGTAGAGGTAAGAAACAGGTCCATATCAAACTTTTGAGCAACGGAGACGATAGGCCCTGAAAGTCCTACGAAAACCAAAATCACGCCAAAAAAGAGCGGCGCGTATAAATTCGACTTTAACTTCAAGCTTTATCCCCCTCAAAACACATCTGCCGTGCAAGATCCTCGGCAGCCTTTTCTCCCTTTAACAGAGAAAGCAGTAAGAAACCAAAATCGGAAGCGGTACCTGCGCCGCGAGAAGTGATCACCCGATCGGAAAGCACTGCCTTTTTGGTAGAAACCTTCTTGCAAAAAAGCCCATCCTCCATTCCGGGATAGCAGGTTGCCTCTTTATCGGTAAGAAGCCCCATTTCACCGAAAACAGTAGGTGCTGCGCAAATTGCGGCAAGATAGCCTCCGTTTTCATAATGAGAAGAGATTCTTTCACGCAGTGCAGCGCAGTTTTTCAAATTGAGTGTGCCGGGCATACCGCCGGGCAAAAGGATCACATCTTCTCCGTCTGAAATTTCAGCCAAAACCGTATCGGCCACAAAAAGAATACCGTGTGCACCTGTAACCGTTTTGGAATCGGTAATACTGCAAGTGCGTACGCTGACTCCTCCTCGACGAAGAATGTCAATGGGTGTAACTGCCTCGATCTCTTCAAAGCCTTCTGCTAAAAATACCGTTACCATAAAAACTCCTTATCCGATCAAATCGGAAACCAACTCGTATATTTTTTCGCCAATCGCCTCAATGGATAACATGTCGCCGTTTTCATTGACACAGGAAAGCCTTTTCCAACCCCACTTATTTGCACAGGTTTCTGCGCTTTTTGCGGCTTTTTTCAAATGCTCCGCATTTTCGTGAATATCCTTCTTTTCTCCTCTTACATCAATAAGCTCAAGACTTTTTTCAACGGGAACCTTCAAGAGAAGTGTCAAATCGGGCACAGGCAAGCCGAGCTTTACAAATTCAAAATCATAGAGCCAGGAAAGAAAAGCCTCGTGCTCCTCTTCCGGAAGCTTTGTCAGCTGATGAATGGCGTTTGCGGTGGTGTATCGGTTTGCAATGATAATACCGCCCTCATCATAGTCCTTTTTCCAATCCAAACGGAAGGAAGCAAAGCGATCCACCGCAAAGAAGGTAGAAGCTGCATAGGAATTTACATCTTCGGGATCGGTACCGAATGCACCGTCCAAATACATTTTCACAGGGCTGCACGCCGGGCTTTCATAATCAGGAAAAGAGACAAGACGAACCTTTTTCCCCTCCCCCAAAAGACGCTCAAAAAGCACCTTGGATTGGGTATTTTTTCCGCTTCCGTCAAGGCCGTCGATTACGATTAAAGTTCCCATTTTTTCGCCTTTCTGCAAATATGCACAGTAATTTAGAATATTATAACATAAAAAAATAAAAACCACAAGATAAATTATGATTCTTTCTGAAAAATAAAAGAAAGAAAAGCCTTGAAATTTTTTTATAAAAAAGGTATATTGTCAAATATAGAACCATAGAATCAACCGAGGTGAAATTATGAAAGTAATCTTATTAAACGGGTCTCCCAACAAAGAGGGCTGCTGCAATCGCGCATTAAAGGAAATTGCATCCAGCCTGGAAAAAGAAGGGGTTGAAAGTCAGATCCTCTGGCTTGGAAAGGATGCGGTCAGCGGTTGCCTTGGCTGCGGCTTTTGCAGAAAAAGCGGAAAATGCGTCAAGGACAAGTCGGAGGCCAAGCGGTCTTAGGAAGA
>JAZUOK010000164.1:0-7838 GCA_045604665.1 Eubacteriales bacterium
AGTTTTTGATACACGCTAAAGCGTGATGATATACAGTCCTGACGGACTGATGAGATACAACAATGGCAAAATTGCCATTGTTGATGATATACCATTGCTTTCGCAATGGATAAAAAAATAGACTTGCTTTTACAAGTCGATTTTTTGGTCGAGATGACAGGATTCGAACCTGCGACTGCTCGTTGACACCGGGATTTTTTCTTCGCCGTTCGGCTCGATAAAATCGGGTGTCTGCCGTAAAGAGCCGTCGAAAAAGACACCTGTGTCTTTTTCTTGCCTCTTCCATCCCAAACGCAGCGCAGAGGGGCTTTGTAACGAGAAAGCAGAAGTCGCCCCTTCAAATCTTTGTACCGTTTTAAGCAAAAGAAAAAGACCCAATAGGGTCTTTTCTTTTGGTCGAGATGACAGGATTCGAACCTGCGACTTCTGCGTCCCGAACGCAGCGCTCTACCAAACTGAGCCACATCTCGGTAAATATATGAAAATAAATGGCGGAGGCCTTGCAGCCAACGAAATACAAGGATACCTCTGCCGTGCATCAAAGCCTATTTATTATACCATTTTTCGCTTTTTTGTCAAGTGAAATCTTGCGCTGCTTTTTTACAAATTCAATAGCTTTTCGGAAAGGGCGAGAATCTCCTCGGTGTTTTTGCTGTTGTAAAAAGTGACCTTGCCGCCCGTAGTCTTGTTAGAGAGAAGGCCTTGTTCTTCCAAACGCTTTTTGGTTTGCTTTGCAGTGCCGAACCCTCCGTCGTAAATGATCGCACCGGGAAGCACCTTTTGCACGGTTTTCTTTATCAGGGGATAGTGGGTGCAGCCCAAAACCACCCCGTCGATTTTCTTCTTGTCGTAGGGGGCAAACTTCTCTTCTAAAAAATCGTAAAGCTGATCTCCCTCCAGGTTGCCTTCCTCGATCAGCTCTACAAGACCGGGGCAGGGAACCTTTGTAATGTCTGCATTGTCCTCGTAGAAATGCATCAGCTTGGCAAATTTTTCTTGCTCCAGGGTCATAGGAGTTGCCATAACAAACACATTGGGGTGCTCTTTTGCAAGCACCGCAGGCTTCAAGGCAGGCTCGATACCGATAATGGGAATTTCGGGATAAGTTTCTCTCAAAACAGGGATGGCAACGCTGGTTGCGGTGTTACACGCAACTACAAGCGCCTTTGCGCCCTTCTTTAGGAGAAAATTGGCAATTTTCATAGAAAAGCCGATCACGGCATCCACTTCCTTTGTGCCGTAAGGGGCATTGGCGGAGTCGCCGTAATAAATAAAATCTTCGCCGGGAAGGAGTTTTTTGATCTCTCTGAGCACACTGATCCCACCTACACCGGAATCAAAAATACCGATGGGAGCATTTGCATTTTTTGCTTGTACCATAAGAAATCCTTTCCGGCAAATTGCCTTATTTTTGTATGGTCTCCTTTAAGAGGGAAAGGAGCGTTTCATCCGGCTCAAAAACAAGAAGGACAAAGCTTCCGTTTTCCTCGGGAGACAAGAGATAATATGCTTTCTTGGGAAAAAGGTTCTGGCAATAGGAAAACTTATGCCCGATTCTGTACTGCTTTCTGTTTTTTTGCCAGGAGTCCTTATCATAAAGAAGGGTGTTTTCGCCTATAGGAAGATAGCCTAAATTCTTTTCTCTTTTTCCTTGGCGGCAAGAAAGATACAGATTTCCTTCTTCCAAGCCGTAGCGGTATTCGGTCAAAAGAAATTTTGTTGTGATCTGTATGAAAAACAGTAAAAGGATCACGGAAACAAGTTGGCCGATGGCTTTGAAATGAGGAAAGAGCGTGGGAAGGTAAAAACAGATCGCACTGCCGAAAATCAGAGCGATACAAAGTGCTTTTGTACCCCGATCATGGCGGCAAGGTCTGCAAAGATAATTTTTCATAAAGAAATCTCCAACAAATTAATGATGTCGAGAAATGCACCGGAGGACATATTTTTCGGAAGATTGTGGTCTGCAAGAATTTTTTCTCTTTTGACCTTGGAATCCTCTTTCCCAAAATACCCCAAGGTGTAAAGATCCGTTTTTGTGTAAGAGGGCTTTTCTTCTTTTTTTTCACCGATCAGACCGCTTTTTTCAAAGAGGGCAAGAATGGTTTGATTGTCAATGCCTTCTACTCCGAGAATACCTTCCTTGGAAGAAGTGCTTTTTCGCTTTTCTTTTCCGAAGATCTGCGGCACATAGAGATCTGTGATCCCGATTCCTCCCGTTATGTTGTGTAAATGGCCGCGAATGACTTTTCCTGCGCCGTCCGGATCGGAGAGGATCACGATGCCTCTTTTCTCTGCTAATTTCTTGAGAAGAAGTCTTTTTTCTTTGTTTTTAAAAATTCCAAAGCCTTCTGTGGTGATTACGGTCGCCTCCAAAAGGGATTCAATGCGAACCTTGTCGTATTTTCCTTCAACCACAATGACTTTTTCGCAAACAGGCTTCATCTTGGTCTACCAAGGAGCCCGGCAATCTGCAAGGTGTAGACTTCTGTCATCAGCCAAGCGTCCGATCTTGCTCCCTTCAGCTTTCCGTCAAGCTCCAGACAGAGAAAGAGCGCCTTTTCGATGTTCTCCTTCTTTTTACCGTATAGGCTCTGACGATATTTGTCATATTGCCAGGGGAGAAGCTTTGCGGCCTTCTGACAGGTTTCGGCATCGGCACCGTCGGCAATGAGTCTGGCATTGGTGAGTGTCGTTGCAAGGATTCCTGCAATGACCACGGGATGTATATCTTGCTTTTTTAGGTTGCAGAGAATTTTTTCCACGGCTGCAACGGCTCCTTCTAAAACTGCATCACACAGATTGAAAGTGGCAAATTCCGTAGTGTCCTCCGCAAAAAGAAGTACATTTTCTTGTGTTACTTCTTTTCTGTTTTGGGAGATGGCATAGGCACTTAATTTTTCAAGTTCTCCCCGAATCAATTGCATCTTTCTGCCGCAAAGGCGGAAGAGCGTGCGCAGTGCTTGGTCGGAGGCGTAAAGCTCGTCCTTTTCCAAGATTTTCTTGCTCCATGACAAAAGGGTTCTTTCATCCTGAAGAGGGAAGGAAACAAAGTCCATTTTCGCGCCGAGAGAAAGCACGGCTTTTTTCTTTAGGTCCTTCTTATCACATCCAAATTCTTCAAAGCTTGTGTGAAGGATCAAAATTAAATAGGGAGGGAAGTTATCAAGGAGCGAAAGGAGACTTTTCAAATCGCTTTCGCTCATTTTTGCAGGGGAAAGTCCCCGACAGATCACAAGGCGTTTTTCTGCACAAAAGGGGAGGATCTCCGCTTCTCCCAGAAGATCTGACATGGTATGGTCTCTTGAAAAATCAAGTCGGGCAATGTTGAAATCGCCGCTGCCTTCCTTTTCGATCAGAGCTACAAATTTTTGCAGATAAAACTGCTTGAGCATTTCTTCCGGCCCATAAAAGGCAAAGGCGCCAAGGGGATTATCCCGCAAGCGCGCCTTGAGCCCGGACACGGAAATACCAAAGGTCTCTCGTGCCATTAGTCCATTTGTTCGGAAAGCTTCTTTCCGCCTAAAAGATGAAAGTGCAGATGCTTGACAGACTGGCATCCGTCTTCACCGATATTGGTGATCACCCGATATCCGTTTGCAAGATTTTCTTCTTTTGCAATGACGGGAATAGCTTCGAAAACCTTTGAAACATAAGTGCTGTTTTCGGCATTTACTCCGTCTGCGGAAGGAATGTGCATTTTGGGGATGATGAGAATATGTGTGGGTGCCTGCGGATTGATATCCCGAAAGGCATAGACATATTCATCTTCGTATACTCTGGTAGAAGGAATTTCTCCCTTCAGAATGGAACAAAACAAACAATCCATAATGTTCTCCTTTTAGAAGAGATCGAAAAATGCTTTTTTCGCCTCTTCGATCTTTTCGGGGCATTTGCCGCCGGATTGTGCGGAATCGGGCTTGCCGCCGCCGCCACCGCCCAAAATGGGAGCAATGGCTTTTACAATATTGCCTGCATGAGCACCCTTTGCAACCGCATCTTTACCGCAAACGGCGAACAGCAGAACTTTTCCGTCGCGGATCTGATAGAGAACGGCAACCGCATCACCGCTCTTATCGCGGATCATATCGCCGGTCTTTCTGCCTTCCGCGCCTTCGGGAAGCTCTTTGAATAAAAGCTTGAATCCGCCTTTTTCCACGGCATCGTCAAAAATCGCACCGAGAGATGCAGCGGCAAGCTTTTCGGAGAGGGCATTGATCTTATCCTTGGAGGATTTCAGCTCGTCCTTCAGACTGCGCATTTTTTCAGAGAGGAGGGGAACGGTGGTCTTTAAGATCTCCGCACCTTCCTGAAGAAGATTTTCTTTTTGATAGAGGAGCTTTAACACATTCTTACCGGTAACACCTTCGATACGGCGTACACCTGCGGCAATACCCTGCTCGGAAAGAATGCGGAAAAGACCTGCTTTTGCGGTATTATCCAGGTGTGTACCGCCGCAAAGCTCGCATGAGAACTCGCCCATGGAGACCATTCTTACTTCATTGCCGTATTTTTCACCGAACAGTGCCATAGCACCGCGCTTCTTGGCTTCCTCTGCGGAAGTTACAAGCGTTTTTACGGGAAGGGCTCTGAGGATCATTTCATTTACAAGGCTCTCTACGCGGAAAAGCTCTTCTTTTGTCATTGCCTGGAAGTGCTTGAAGTCAAAACGCAGTCTTTCACCGTCTACATAGCTACCTGCCTGCTCTACATGGCTTCCGAGAATCTCTCTCAAGGCTGCCTGCAAAAGGTGAACGGTAGAGTGGTTTCTTGCGATGGCAAGTCTGTTTTCCGTATCTACCAAACAGAGAACCTCATCTCCTACGGAAAGGGAACCGGATTCCATGCGGATCATATGGACGAACACATCGCCGGACTTTTTGGTGTCCAGAACGGCACAACCGCCTTTTTCGCCGGTGATGACACCGACATCGCCCACCTGGCCGCCGCTTTCGCCGTAGAAGGGGGTGGTATCCAGAATCAGAGTTGCTTCTCCTTCGGAAATGGAGGTGAGGGAATTTTCTTCTGCAAAAATTGCTAAAACCTTGGCTTTAACACTTGTTTTTTCGTAGCCGCAGAACACGGTCTTCTCAAGAGATGCCAAAGCACCCTTTGCTGCGTCGGACCAGCCGGAAATGTTGGCTCTTGCTTCTCTTGCACGGGTCTTCTGTTCCTGCATCAATGCGGCAAATTTTTCTTCGTCAATGGCAAGACCTGTTTCTTCGGCGATTTCTTTGGTCAGATCAATGGGGAAGCCAAAGGTATCGTAAAGCTTGAATACATCTTCGCCCGAAAGCACATTTTTGCCTTCTTCTTTTGCCTTCTTTGTAAGGTCTGCAAGAATGGAAAGACCGGAATCAATGGTAGCGTTGAATTTCTCTTCTTCGATGGAAATGATCTTCTTAATATAGTCTTCCTTGGTACGAAGCTCGGGGTAGCCTGCTTCGTTTTCACTGATGACCACATTGCAAAGGTCGGAAAGGAAGGTATCCTTGATGCCGAGAAGCTTTCCGTGACGGGCAGCTCTGCGAAGGATCCTGCGCAAAACATATCCTCTGCCCTCGTTGGAGGGAATAACGCCGTCGGAGATCATAAAGGAGGAGGAGCGGATATGGTCGGTGATGATACGGATGGAAACATCGGTTTCGCTGTCTTTTCCGTATTCCTTACCGCTGATCTTGCATACCGTGTCAAGAATCTTTCTGACGGTATCTACTTCAAACATATTGTCAACACCCTGCATCACGCAGGCAAGTCTTTCCAGACCCATACCGGTGTCGATATTCTTCTGGGTAAGCTCGGTATAATTGCCGTTGCCGTCGTTGTTGAACTGGGTAAATACATTGTTCCAGATCTCCATATAACGGTCGCATTCGCAGCCGGGCTTGCAATCGGGAGAGCCGCAGCCGTATTTTTCGCCGCGGTCAAAGTAGATCTCGGAGCAGGGGCCGCAGGGGCCTGTGCCGTGCTCCCAGAAGTTATCAGCCTTGCCAAGACGAACGATATGCTCTTCGGGAACGCCGATGACATCTTTCCAAATGTGGAAGGCTTCTTCGTCTTCTTCGTAAATGGAAGGCCAAAGAAGGTTCTCCGGAATCTCCAGAACCTTTGTCAAAAACTCCCATGCAAAGGGGATGGCTTCATTTTTGAAATAGTCACCGAAGGAAAAGTTTCCCAGCATTTCAAAATAAGTACCGTGACGGGCAGTTTTACCTACCCGTTCCAGGTCAGGGGTGCGGATGCATTTCTGACAGGTGCACACTCTTCTTCTGGGGGGCTCTTCTTCACCGGTGAAGTATTTTTTCATCGGTGCCATACCGCTGTTGATAAGAAGAAGGGATTTGTCCCCTTGGGGAACAAGGGGGAAGGAGGGGAGACGGAGATGTCCCTTGGATTCAAAATAGGAGAGATATTTCTCCCTCAGTTCGTTCAGTCCTGTGTATTTCATTCTTTTGCCTCTTATTTATTGTTGGTTTTAATTTCGTTCCAAAGCTCTGTGATCAGATCGTTGGTTTCTTTGGGGAGATTGCGGAAGGATTCCCAGTTTTCGTGGAACTGAGGGTAGGAGATCTCGCTGGTGCGTACTTCTTCCGGAAGTGCATTCCAAACGGCTACATTGGGGGTGGAATAGTTTACATATTCCGTGTTGGCTTTTCCGGCATCGGCAAACAGCATAAAGTTAATGAACTTTTCTGCCATTTCCTTCTTTTCACTGGTCTTGGGAACACACATAGCATCGCTGAAAAGGTTGGTGCCGCATTCGGGAATTACAAATTTCAGATCGGGATTTTCTTCCATAACCGTCAGACAGTCTCCTGCATAATATGCGCCTACCGCAAGAGAACCGGAGGGCATCATTTCAAAAAACTGGTCCATTGCATAGTAGAACTGCTGATCCTTCAAAAGATCGGCTGCTTCCCGAAGCTGTTTTTCGTCCGTGGTATTCTGAGAATAGCCAAGCTGCTTTAAGGCAATGCCGAAAGCGTCGCGAGGATTGTCAAACATCATAGTCTGCTTGGGATAGTTCTTGCTCCAAAGAATGCTCCAGTCCTGGCAATTTTCTACCAAGGCAAGGTCTTCTTTTTTGAGCATTTTTTCATTGTAGATCAAGCCGACAGTACCCCAGAAATAAGGAACGGTGTACTTGCATTCGGGGTCATAATCAAGGCCCTTCCAAGCATCCATAATATTTTCATAGTTTGGAATGTTTTCGTAATTAAGCTCGGCAAGCATGCCTTCAGAGATCATTCTTTCCGCCATATAGTCCGAGGGGAAGATCACATCGTATTTTCCGGCACCGGTCTTCATTTTAGAATACAGGGCCTCATTGGATTCTGCCGTAACATATTTTACGCGAATCCCGTAGGTTTTCTCAAATTCCTCAATCACATCATAATCACAGTCCGAGCCTGTGGACATATATTCGCCCCAGTTGCACACCACAAGCGTATTCTTGTCAGAGCAAGAAGAGAGGGGGAGAATAAGAGAGAATACCATAACAAAGGATAGTACGAGGGAAAGAAGTTTTTTCAATGTTTTGATCTCCTTTATATAAATTTTATAATTTTTGTTTTGCTTTTGCTTCTTCTTTGGCATCGTGCAGATTCATTATCACGAGAATGGCAAGCACTGCAAGGAAGATCACACCGGTCATGGCCGCCATCCAGGGACGGACGCCTTTTTTCAGACTGTTGTTGATAAAAACGGAAAGTGTCTGAAAATTTCCGCCGGTGAAATAGCTGATGATAAAGTCATCGAAAGAGTAGGTGAGTGAAATGAGAAATCCTGCAAATACGCCGGGGAAGATCTCAGGGATCACTACCTTAAAAAATGCTTTT
>JAZUOK010000165.1:0-1503 GCA_045604665.1 Eubacteriales bacterium
TCCTGTAAAATATATCTCGGGAAAGCCTGAAATATTATCTGAGCTTCCCGAAAGCCTCAAAGACAAGCTGTTCCCCTTAGAACTTTTTATGCAGCTTCCCTTTGATGCGTTTGCGTAATCTATTCCTAAAAGGAGGCTTTAAATATGGCAAAGGTAACTTTCAGAGAAGACAGATGTAAAGGTTGCGGACTTTGTGTTGATGCTTGTCCTAAGCATCTGATTCGTCTTGCTCCTGATAAAATCAATAAAAAAGGTCACCACCCTGCTGAAATTACAAAGCAGGAGGACTGTGTCGGATGCGCATTTTGTGCGCAGATGTGTCCTGATTGCGTGATCAAGGTTGAGAGGTGATCAATATGGCAGATAAGATTTTGATGAAGGGTAATGAAGCAATTGCAGAAGCTGCGATCCTTGCAGGTTGCAGACATTATTTCGGCTATCCCATTACTCCCCAAACTGAAGTTGCGGCTTATATGGCAAAGAAAATGCCCAAAATCGGAGGAACTTTCTTGCAGGCAGAGAGCGAAATTGCCGCCATCAATATGGTTTACGGCGTTGCATCCACCGGTAAAAGAGTTATGACATCTTCCTCAAGCCCTGGAATTTCTTTGAAGGGCGAGGGCCTTTCTTACCTCGCAGGTGCCGATCTTCCTGCTCTTGTTGTCAATGTACAGCGCGGCGGTCCCGGTCTCGGTGGTATTCAGCCCAGTCAGTCTGACTATTTCCAGGCTACTCGCGGTGCCGGTCACGGCGACTTTCACATGATCGTTCTGGCGCCTTCTTCTGTTCAGGAAATGGCAGAGCTTACCGTAAAAGGTTTTGAACTTGCCGATACTTACCGTATGACAACAATGATTCTGGCAGACGGCACAATGGGCCAGATGATGGAGCCTGTTTCTCTTGATTTTGAAGTAAAGAAGATGCCCGAAAAAACTTGGGCAACCACCGGAACCAAAATGGAAAGAGAGCACAATGTTGTCAACTCGCTTTTCCTCGCTCCCGAAGCACTCGAAAAGTATAACTTTATGCGCTATGAGCGTTACGCCGAGATCGAAAAAAATGAAACCATGTACGAAGAGTATATGATGGACGATGCTGAGATCTGTGTTGCAGCTTTTGGTATTGCTGCCCGTGTTTCTAAAAATGCGATCAATGAAGCAAGAAAAAGAGGAATCAAGGTCGGCTTGATCAGACCGATTACCCTTTGGCCTTTCCCCAAGGCGCCCTTTAAGAAAACGGCTGAAAAGGTGAAAGCTGTGATCTCCGTTGAGCTTTCTATGGGTCAGATGATCGAAGATGTAAGACTTGCCACCGAATGCAAGGTTCCCGTGACTTTGTGCAACCGTGTCGGCGGTATGATTCCTTCTCCCGAACAGGTGCTCCAGGCGATCCTGGATGCCCAGAAATGAGGTGAATGATATGGTAGTATTTGATAGACCCCATGCAATGGCAGATGTGCCGCTGCATTATTGTCCCGGCTGCACCCACGGTATTGTTCACCGT
>JAZUOK010000166.1:0-4232 GCA_045604665.1 Eubacteriales bacterium
GACATCTTCAACTCCATGCACAGAATTTAAGGAGGCAATATGCTGAACACCAAGGACGTTCTGGAAACGATTTCCATGATCCAGGAGGAAAATCTGGATATTCGTACCGTTACCATGGGAATCTCTTTGATCGATTGCATCGATCCCGATATTGACAAGCCCTGTGAAAAGGTTCACAAGAAGATCTGCGAACGAGCAAAGGATCTGGTTCCCGTATGTGAGGAGATCGAGAAGAGCTACGGAATCCCGATCATTAACAAACGCATTTCCGTTACTCCCATCGCTATGCTTGCTGCCGCATGCAAGGGGCAAAACCCCGTAAAATTCGCCCATGCGCTGGAAAGATGCGCCCGCGACTGCGGTGTCAATTTCATCGGCGGTTACAGCGCGTTGGTACAAAAGGGCTTTGCAGCAGGTGACAAGGAACTGATCGAAAGCATTCCCGAGGCCCTTGCTACCACCGAGCATGTTTGCGCTTCCGTTAACATCGGCTCCACCAAGGCAGGCATCAATATGGATGCGGTAAGAATGATGGGCAAAGCCGTCAGAGAAGCAGCAGAAAAAACCGCTGACCGCCAATGCATCGGCGCGGCAAAGCTGGTGGTATTTTGCAACGCTCCGGAGGATAACCCCTTTATGGCAGGTGCTTTTCACGGTGTTGGAGAAGCGGATACGGTCATCAATGTGGGTGTATCGGGTCCCGGTGTGGTAAGAGCTGCTCTTGCAAAGCTCCCCAAGGATGCTCCCATTGACAAGGTTGCAGATCTTGTAAAGAAGACTGCATTCAAGATTACCCGTATGGGTCAGCTGGTTGCAAAAGAGGCTTCCAAGCGACTCGGCTACCCCTTTGGTATTGTAGACCTTTCCTTGGCCCCCACTCCTGCAGTGGGTGACTCCGTTGCACATATTTTAGAGGAAATGGGCCTTGAGATGTGCGGTTGCTGCGGCACCACCGCTTGTCTTGCCCTCTTGAACGATGCTGTGAAAAAAGGCGGTGTTATGGCATCCAGCCACATCGGCGGCCTTTCCGGCGCCTTTATTCCCGTTACGGAAGATGCAGGTATGATCGATGCCGCCACCTGCGGTACTTTAACCATTGAAAAACTGGAGGCTATGACCGCTGTTTGCTCGGTAGGTCTTGATATGATCAACATTCCGGGCGATACCAGCGCCGAGATCATCTCCGCCATCATTGCAGACGAAGCCGCCATCGGTATGGTCAACTCCAAAACCACCGCTTGCCGTCTGATCCCTGCCATTGGCAAAAAAGTAGGCGATACCCTTTCCTTCGGCGGACTTTTGGGTGAAGGCCCCGTTATGGCAGTAAATACCAAATCTCCCGATATCTTTATTCATCGCGGCGGAAGACTGCCTGCACCCATGCAAAGCTTGAAGAATTAACGAGGCAACATGGAAAAAATCTTTCAAGAACTTCGGGAAGAAAAAAACCTTGTAAAGATCATTTTAAGCGCTCCTGCGAAAAAAGATCCCTCGCTTCCCTCAAAAATTTCTCTCCGCAAAATTACAAAGAACGAAAAGACTTCTTTTTCCGCGGAAGAGACGGTAGGCACCAAAGCCTTTCACAAAACCTTTTCCGAAGAAGAAATGCCCCTTTATATAAAAGAAAAGCTGCAGGACCTTTCCTTTCGTCAGCTTGGGATCTTTACCGAGGAAAAGGAGATCTCCTATCGCTTTTCCAAAAAAGGAAAGATCGCTCGCAGTGTCAATACCAAGAATAAAGCAATACCGAAAAATACGGGCCACAATCGGGAAAAGAACTATCTGATCCGCGAAGGCGACGCGGTCCCCTTTATGGTAGACCTTGGAATTTTCACCAAAGACTTTAAGCCCGTTCAATCCAAGTACGATAAATTTCGCCAGATCAACCGTTTCATTGAAATTGTAGATCACGCATTTTCCGATTACGAAAAGGACGAAATTTCCATTTTGGATTTCGGTTGCGGAAAAAGTTATCTCACCTTCTTTCTTTACTACTACTTCTCTGTTTTGAGAAAAAAGAAGGTGCATATCACAGGATATGACTTGAAAGCGGATGTAGTGGCAAATTGCAATGCCCTGGCAAAAAAATACGGCTATAACGGCCTTTCCTTTGTAGTGGCAGATGTAACATGTGACACCCTTTCGGATGAAAAAATTGATTTTGTGATCTCCCTTCACGCTTGCGATATCGCCACGGACTTTGCGCTGAACTTCGCCCTGGAAAGAGAGGTTCCCTATATCTTCTCCGTCCCTTGCTGTCAGCACGAGATCAACGCAGGGATCCAAAAAGCCGACGGAGATCTTGATATTTTCCTTTCCCACGGCATTTTTAAGGAACGGCTTTCCGCGCTTCTCACAGATGCCATTCGCACCAAGGTTTTGGAAGCGGAAGGATACAAGGTGGATGTTCTTGAATTTGTAGATTTCGCTCACTCTCCCAAGAATCTAATGATTCGCGCAAAAAGAAAGAAAACTTTCAAAAGAAAGCCCATGAATGAAATTGAGCATTTAGAAGAAACCTACGGTTTTCAGCAAACCCTTTATCATTTAAGAAAAGGAGAGATAACATGACAGAAGCTATGGAAAACGCCCCTCTCCACGAAGACATTCTTTCCTCCTTGGAAACCCTGAAAGAAAAAGAAGTGTATGTACAGGGCGGCACTCTTTATGTGGTAGCCACTCCCATCGGCAGAATCGTGGATATCACCGTCCGCGCTATGAAAGTCCTTGAAAATGTAGATCTCATTGCCGCCGAGGATACCCGACGCAGTTATATACTTTTAAACATTTTAGGGATCCGCAAGGAAGTTGTTTCTAACCAAAAATTCAATGAGCATCGCAAAACGGAACGCTTCTTGCAGGACCTGCGCGACGGAAAAAGCATTGCCATTATTTCCGACGCAGGAACGCCTTGCATTTCCGATCCGGGAAATGAATTGATCAAATCCGCCATTGCGGAAGGCTTTCCCGTGGTTCCGGTTCCCGGTGCCTGTGCTGCCGTCAGCGGAATCTCCGCTTCGGGCTTTGATCTGACAAGCTTTCTCTTTTGCGGATTTTTCCCCAAGGAAAACACCGACCGAAAAAAGGAACTGGAAAGACTTATGAGCGGTGCCACTCGCACCTATATCTATTACGAATCCCCAAAAAGGATCTTAAAGACGATGTCTTTCCTTGCGGAAAAAATACCCGATGCAAAAATTTGTCTTTGCAACGATTTAACCAAAACCCACGAAAGATTCTACCGGGGATCGCCCTTTAAGGTCCTTTCCGAGCTGGAAGAAAATCCCAATGCGGAAAAGGGAGAATTCACCTTGATCGTAGAAATGCCCGTTATGGAGGAAAAAGAAGAAGAAAAGACCCCCTCCTCTCCCTACGGTGCCCTCATTGATGAAATGATAAGCGGTGCTCCCTCGCTTCGGGATGCCATCGATGCCGTTTTGAAAAAAGAAAACACTCCCTTTAAAAAGAACGAACTAAAGGAAGCGGCAATCAAGATCAAAGAAATTTTTTCCGAATAAAAGAAAAAGAAGAAGGAAATTTCCTTCTTCTTTTTTTATGTCTTATTTCTTATTTTTTGCTTTTACCTGTGCCTGAACGGTAATGGGAAGACCCCAAAGGTTGATAAAGCCTTCCGCATCCTGCTGATTGTAAACCTCATCCTCATCAAAGGTTGCATACTCTTCAGAGTAAAGGGACCAATCACTCCAAGCGCCTGCTTTGATAATATTGCCCTTATAAAGCTTTAAGCGAACCTTACCGGTGAGATTTTCCTGGGTCTTATCCACGAAAGCAGAAAGTGCTTCACGCAAGGGAGTATACCACTGACCGTTATAAAGAAGCTCTGCAAAGGTGATGGAAAGCTCATCCTTCTTGTGCTTGGTCATCTTGTCAAGGCAAAGGGTCTCAAGGTAGTTGTGAGCAAAGTAAAGGATCGCTCCGCCGGGAGTTTCATAAACACCGCGGCACTTCATACCAACCAGACGGTTTTCTACGATATCAAGCAAACCAATACCGTTTTTGCCGCCGATCTCGTTCAGCTCCAAAATGATTTCCTTTGCACTCATCTTCATGCCGTTCAGTGCAACAGGCTTACCTTTTACATACTCCAAAGTAAGATAGGTAGGTTCATCGGGAGCCTGCAAGGGAGATACGCCCATCTCAAGGAAGCCTTCCTTCTCGTAAAGGGGCTCGTTGCCGGTATCTTCCAGGTCAAGGCCCTCATGAGAAAGATG
>JAZUOK010000167.1:0-5582 GCA_045604665.1 Eubacteriales bacterium
GGTTTCAATGGATTTGATAAGCTCATTTGGAAGGGCGAAATCCTCTCTGATAACTCTGTTTCATTTTCCGTCAAAAGCCCCGACGGCCAGTGTGGCTTTCCCGGTAATCTAGATATGAAAATCGTGTTTTCTTTAAATGAAACTTCTCTGATTCTTGATTATTTTGCAACTTGTGACGAAGATACAGTTTTCAACCCAACCAATCATGTCTATTTTAATTTGGACGGATACGACGGCGGCGATTGCAGAGAAATGATCTTAAATCTTCCTGCCGAGCACTATCTGCCCGTGGATGATGACTTGATTCCCACGGGAGAAATCGCAAGCGTAACCAATACAAAATTTGATTTTACAAATCCCAGACCGATATCAGAAGACTACGATCACTGCTTTGTTTACGGCTATGAAAAATCTTTTCGTTATGCAGGTTCCCTTTATTCTCCAACCTCAAGAATAAAAATGGATATCAGTACCGATATGCCCGGAATTCAAATGTATACTTGCTCCGCTTTTGAAGGGCCAACAGGAAAAGGCGGCATTCCCCTTCACAAACACCAAGGAATTGCCCTGGAAACACAGTTCTTTCCTGATAGTCCCAATCACGAAAACTTCCCTTCTACTTTGCTGAAAAAAGGAGAAGCATTTGAAAGCAAAACCGTTTACACATTCTCAAAAATGAAATAATATTAAAAAAACGCCCACTATGTGGGCGTTTTGTCATTTTTTCGCAAGAATCATAAAATGTATGAGGAGGTGTTTTTATGGCAGAAATTATTATTTCTTTTTTCGCAGTAATTGGAATTACATTTTTAGGAATTTTTCTTTGCGACTACTTCTTTTTCAGAAAATTTTCACACAAGCTTTCCCTGTTGGTAGATCTTAGAGCAAAAAATGAAGTGGAAACCATCGAGATCTTTGAACTTATACTCTCGGTCAGAGAAAGACGCAGCGGAAAAGCCGCTATTGGTGAAATCGTCGTTCTAACAAAAGATACAGCAACGGATGTGAGACGCATCGCAAACCACTACATCAATTCTTTTCGTTTACCAGGCAAAGTGTTAGAAGAAAGTGAACTTTATATTGATAAGGTGATTTCTTTATAACTTGTCTTTTTTAAAAAGCTTATAGTTACCGTTAAAATCCGATATCAGCAAAAAAACCTCTTTTTCGCTTGCAATTTTTGATTGATTCAAAATCCGCTTCAGCCACTTTTCGCTTTTTCCAATGGCGCCAATGCCTTTATAATTGATTTTTCCGTCATTGATCACCGCTACGGAAAATCCTTTTTCAACCGGGGACAGCTCAAGGTCATCGCAACACACAGAATCAAACCTGGCATACGGAATGACACTGAGCTGACCGTTAGGCTCCAAAATCGCAAAGCGTACCTTTTCAAGATCATAGTATCCAGCGATTCTGAGCATGCTGAAAAGCTCATCCAAGGTCAGTCGATTTTTCAGCAGTTCTTTTTGTAAGACCTCACCGTCCCGAACCAAGATACTGGGCGAAAAGTCAAAAAATCGTTTCATCAAAGGACTTTTAACTGCAAGAAGTGATATTCCGATTTCAATAAGAATCATCATAGCAATAGGAACTATGCTGTAAAGAAATGGCTTTGAGGTATCTGTTACAGAATAAGTAGCCAGCTCCGAAAGAAAAAATGCGCCTACCAGTTCCGACATCTGCATTTCCCCAATTTGTCTTTTTCCAAGCATCTTCATAGAAAAAAGCATGAAAAAATAGATAATTATAAAGCGAAAAATTATTCTTCTCATAAGCTTATTATGACCCATACTTGAAAAAATAAAAAGGGAATCACAAAAGTGATTCCCTTTTTATTTTTTTACATAAGTCGTAAAACGAAATTTCTTCCCGTTTTGAGAAACGGTTTCCACACCTTCATCAGAAAGAATGAAATTTTCATCCTCATCAAGACAAGGGAAAAACACATCAGCCTGCGGATCCATATCATCAATTTTCGTAACATAAACATTCTTACAAAATGGTAAAAGCAGTTTATAAATGCTTTCTCCGCCAATGACTAAAATGTCTTCTGTGGGAATATCTTTGATCTTTTGGAAAAGATCATCCAAAGAAGCCACCTTCACAAGACTTTCGCTTTCTTCCAGATCCCCATGGGTAAAAACATAATGACGCCGATTGGGAAGCGGCTTTCCGCCGGGAAAGCTAAGAAGAGTTTTCTTACCGCAAATAACATTTTTTCCGATAGTCATCTGACGAAAAAATTTCATATCTTCGGGAATGTGAAATAAGAGGTCATTGCCCTTACCGATTCCCCAATTTCGATCTACTGCAACGATCATATCCATAAAATCACCTCAAATAGCTACAGGGATTCCCTTGATCTGTTCGTGGGTATTATAATCAAGAAGCTTCACATCGTCTAAAGTAAAATCATAAAAATTCTTGATGTCGGGGTTCAGCCAAAGCTTGGGAGCAGGCAGTGGCTCACGCTGTATCAATTCTTCAACAAGGGGAATGTGTCTATCGTAAATATGCGCATCAGCAATCATATGGATCATTTCGCCCACCTGCATATCACAAACCTGAGCAAACATATGGGTAAGCACCGCATACTGAACAACATTCCAGTTATTTGCTGTTAAAACATCACTGGATCTCTGATTGAGAATGGTGTTAAGAACAAGCTTTCCTTCTTTCCCCTGGGTAACATTAAAGGTTAACGAATACGCGCAAGGCTCAAGCCCCATTTCGGAAAGATCACTAAAGTTATATATGCTTGTCATAATGCGTCTGGAAAAAGGCGTGTTTTTCAGTTGCCAAAGCACATTGTCAACCTGGTCCATCACACCTTGCTTAAACTTGTATTTTTGAGCGAGCTGATAACCGTACGCCTTACCGATGGTACCGTCTTCCTTAGCCCATGCCTGCCAGATTTTGGGATTGTAAAGATCTGCAACACGGTTGCTCTTTTTCTGCCAGATCCAAAGGATTTCATCCACACAGCTCTTAAGCGCCGTTTTTCTCAAGGTAATAGCAGGAAATTCTTTTGAAAGATCATAACGGTTGACAACACCGAATTTTTTTATGGTATAAGCTTTTTCCCCATCTTCCCAATGAGGGCGAACCTTCTCCCCTTTTGTATCGGTGCCGTTTTCCAAAATATCTCGGCACATATCAATAAAAATGTGATCAGCAAAACTCATATCAAATCTCCTAATCCTTTTTCACAATTTTACCACAGAACTATTCAAAAATCAACATCAATCTACCGGATTCAAACTTAAAATGCAAGCTGAACAAGCAACATATAAACTACCGTTCCGGAAAGAATACTGATCAAAGAATTTCGCTTCCATATTTGAAGACCTATCACAATGATCGCCGAGAAAAATTCCGGCAATCCAAAAGGAAAGACCAAAGGATTAGCATCCTTCAGACAATAAACAACGAGCATACCAATAATCGCCGACGGCAGCACCTTGCCAAGGTAAGATATGTATTTTGGCGTTTTATTCTTAAAAATGAAAAACGGCAAAAAACGAAGCAGGATTGTTACAAGTGACATTACGAGAATAAGGATGGAAGATCTCATGCTTTCCCCTCCTCTCTATTACGAAAAAGAGTAAGAATAAGGGTGATCAAAAGCATAGCAGGAATCAAGAAGTTTTTCTGACCGAAAATAACAAGGCACAAAAATGTACTTACAAGGCCCGTAATCGCCGGAAGATGGTCCTTTGTTTCAAGAAACTGCTCCGTAAAGGATGCTATAAAAAGCGCAGTCATTGAAAATTCAATTCCTTCGGTTGAAAACGGAAGAACAGCTCCCAGTAAATTTCCGATCATTCCACCCACAACCCAATAAGAATGATTAAAAAGGGAAACGAAAAAACGATAAAGCTCGGGATCCGTATCTTCAGGAGCTTTTCCGTCACAAAGAAGTGAGTAGGTTTCATCCGTGAGCGCAAAAATCATATATGGCTTAAATTTACCGGCGTTTTTAAACTTGTCGATCATCGATATGCTGTAAAAAAGGTGCCTGGCATTTACCATAATCGTTGTAATAGCAGTAGTTACAATCGTCGCTCCGCCTGTAATAAGTCCAACACCAACATATTGCATAGAGCCGGCATAGATAAAAAGACTCATCGCCGCCGTTTTCAAAATACCAAATCCTGCACTGTGCATTAGGATACCGAATCCAATGCCCAAAACAATATAACCTGCTAAAACAGGAATGGATTTGTAAAATGCTTTTTTAACAGTTTGCGTTTTCATGATAAAAGCATTCCTTCCCCCCAAAAAATTAACCAGTGAAATTATAACATAAAAAAACAAAAAAATCTCGTTTTTTAAACGAGATTTTTTGGAACCAATACACAAAACGAAACCGGTCTGAAAGCACGAAATTCTTTCGTTTCTAAAGGAATGAACAAAATTTCAACTCAAGATAGCTTAATTCAACGACTTCGTAACAGAAAAAGGATATTTTTGAGCATTTTTTACCGATTCAATCGCTACCTTTACGGCATACTCATCCACATTGTCCGGTGTCCACTCGATTTTGCTCGCATCAATTCCCGTTATCGTACTGATAAACGCCAGACCGGCAATAAAACGCCCCTTGTCCACACTCAAATGATAGCAATCTCGCGTTAGCAAACCGATCCTCGATGTACGGGCATTTTCAATAGCAGTTCCCGTGGGAACGATAAGATCAATGCTCGGATTACTCAAAACCATTTCCTTTGTTACCTCGACCAGTTTTTCGCGCATCAAATCCATATTGCCGCCATAGGAAATGATCTCGTGATGCTGGCGCGTAGATTCACCGAGCCATGTCAGATTAAATGCAATTTTTGTATGTGAAGGTGCTAATGCTTTCAAGTAATCAACAAAAGGTCCGAGTTTTTCATAGCATTCACAGGAGGTATATCGACTTTCTCCCCGTGTTCCGTGTTGAATTGCGATCCAATCCCAGTCATCGCTCTTAACAGCATCAGAAATTTTATATTCGGGCGTGGATTCCCAACCGTTCCCCTCATTTACATAATAAGTATACGCCGCCACATCTTCCACAGCGTGATGATAATGCATTTCAATTGAACATCCGCCAAAGAATAAGGTACCGAATTTAACCTTGGAAACACCCAATGAGTGCGCAATATTCGCCGCATGCTCCATCGTATCCACGGCAAAGCTATTTCCCACAAACAAAATTCTCAAAGCTTCCATTTCGCTATTCACCAAAAGCACCGCCTTTCTCTTTTTATTCTAGCATAAATGCGGCTGTGGGGCAAGATTAAATGAAACATGGCTGTCGCCATATGAAATAATCCTTACGGATTATGAAATATTTTGCTCACGCAAAATGTGAAATAAAATTTGTTCCTTCATATGCCGTAGACATATTTCATACGCGAAGCGTATTTCATATTGCACAGCAATATTTCACTCGTTCCATAAGGAACGAATTTCATTGAAAAAGAAAAGACACGCTCTTGCGTGTCTTTTCTTTTTCTGGCACCCGCAGCGGGAATCGAACCCACAACTGCCCCTTAGGAGGGGGCTGTTATATCCATTTAACTATGCAGGCATAA
>JAZUOK010000168.1:0-2709 GCA_045604665.1 Eubacteriales bacterium
GAGCCGCCGTGACGGTTCATTTTTTCAAGAACATTGTCAGATATATGCTGAATGGGAAGGTCAATGTATTTGCAGATATTGTCGTATTTTGCCATCACTCGGCAAAGTTCTTCCGTAACCTTATCGGGATAGCAGTACATCAGTCTGATCCAGCGGAAGCCAAATTCCTTTGCGGCAAGCTTTTCCAGAAGCTCGGGAAGCGCAAGACGGCCGTAGAGATCCATACCGTACATAGTGGTATCCTGTGCTACAAGGACGATTTCACGAACCCCCATTTCCGAAAGGGTCTTTGCTTCTGCAAGAATGTTTTCCACGGTTCGGGAACGAAGCGGTCCGCGAATACCTGGAATGGCACAATAGGCACAGCGATTATCGCATCCCTCGGAAATACGAAGATATGCAAAGCTGTCGTGGGTAACCACGCGGTCACCTTCCATTTCAAGGGCTTCTGCATCGGAAAAACGAAAATACTTTTCTCCGTTAAGCACCTTTTCAATGGCCTGACAGATGTGGACCTCATCTCCTAAAGACAAGGCGGCATCTACTTCCGGGATCTCCTTTTGAATTTCTTCAAAATACCGCTGAGCAAGACAGCCGGTTACAATGATTCCCTTCAGTGAGCGATTCTCTTTGAGCCATGCAAGATCCAGAATGTTTTCGATTGCTTCTTCCTTAGCACTTTCAATAAAAGCGCAGGTATTTACGATCACAACATCGGCATCGATATCCTCAGGTACAATGGTGTAGCCTGCTTTTGCAACTCTTGCCAACATCATTTCTAAGTCTACTTCATTCTTGGGGCAGCCAAGAGAAATAAATCCTACTTTTGCTTGCATAAAGTTCCTTTCAATCTAAAAATCCTCATGGTCTGAAAAAGTCGAAACAGCAACGCGAGCGACTGCATAATCATAGCCGTAGCGCACCAGAGCGTCTTGCAGTTTTTTTCTGCCTTCCGGAGTTTTGGAGAGCTTTTCTGCACCCGATTTCTTTTCCAGAAAATCAAGTGCGCGTTTTTGATAATCCAAATCCCGATCAAGGACTCTTTCTATGTAACGAGGGGGAAAACGGTGCTTTACAAGTTCCTGCCGAATGCGGCGAGGACCGTATTTTTTCTCATCCAAATGGCGGACGAAAATCTTTAAATACCGTTTGTCATCCAAAAAACCTTCGTCCGTTAAAAGACAGACACATCTTTCTGCAATCTCCCGGGAAAAAGAAACACTTTTTCGCGTATCGGTAAGATACACAAGCATCTCGCCGCAGGTAAGGTCACCCATCGACAAGCGACGAAGAGCCTTTTTGACGCAAAAAGATACATCCTTTGGAATTTCCATCAGCGAAGGCCGCGCTTTTTCAAAAGGGTGTTGATCTTCTCGTGAGGATCAAGAAGGGCCGCTACAGAAAGATTGTGGTTCAGTGCGGCAATGATGTATGCAAGGTACTTGGATACATCTACCTCGTGGAACCAAGGCTTTGCACGGGTCTCATCACTGATATAAGTAAGGTTCGTGCCGAAGATGCCGTCAATGGCACCGTCTTTATATGCCTGGTCGATCTTTTCATAGCCTGCGGTGAAGATCGCATATGTAGCATAAGCGAAAACGCGGTTTGCTTTTCTGCGCTTCATTTCATAGGCAATATCGAGAACGGAGTCACCGGAAGCAATGATGTCATCTGCAATGAATACATCCTTTCCTTCCATAGATTCACCCAAATACTCGTGCGCAACGATGGGGTTTCTGCCTTCTACAACGCGAGAATAGTCTCTTCTCTTGTAGAACATACCCATATTAACACCCAAAACAGAGGCATAGTACATATTACGGTTGATCGCGCCTTCATCGGGGCTGACTACCATAAAGTTGTCCTTGCAGGGCATCAGTTCGGGATAAGCGCGGAAGAGCGCTTTGATCACCTGATAATAAGGCATAAAGTTATCAAAGCCCATCAGAGGCACTGCATTCTGTACTCTGGGGTCGTGTGCATCGAAGGTAACAAGGTTCTGTACGCCCATCTGGTGCATTTCCTGAAGAGCATATGCACAGTCAAGAGATTCGCGGTAGCTTCTTCTATGCTGTCTGCCGCCGTAGAGCATGGGCATGATCACATTCAAGCGGTTTGCTCTGCCGGAAGCTGCCTGAATAATTCTCTTCAGATCCTGATAATGGTCGTCAGAGCTCATTCTGTTTTCCTGTCCGAACATTTTATAACGAACAGCGTAGTTACCCACATCAACCATAACAAAAAGATCATCTCCGCGCACGGAGTCGTAGATGATACCCTTTGCTTCGCCGGAGGTGAAACGGGGGCACTCGGCAGGAAGCAGAAAAGTATCGTAATTGTCCCAGCCTGCCTTCCTTGCCCAAGAAACGAGGTAATAGTCAACCTTTTTTGCAAGGTCACTTGCTCCCTCCAGGGTAATAATCTTTAAAGGCGCTACACGGTCCTGTTCTTCAAAAACATCTTCAGCGGTAATCTTCTGCCCGGGCATTGTAATCATAAAATTTTTCCGTCCTTTTTTCTTGTATGTTTCAAAATGAGTTTTAGAACCTATTATTCCAGATCGTCAAGGCCAAGATCGTCATCCTCGTCCTCGTTGGAATCAAAGAGAGATTCGCCGAAATCCTTCTCAACAGGGCCATCCTGCGAAACTGCAATTGCCTTTTCAGCGATCTCTTCGGCAATTTCGGGATGATCCTTCAAGAACAG
>JAZUOK010000169.1:0-4844 GCA_045604665.1 Eubacteriales bacterium
TGCCTTGTCTTCCTAAGACCGCTTGGCCTCCGACTTCATTTCCTCCTCATCCACAGGCTTTGTCATATAGTCGTCGGTACCGGAAAGAAAGCCTTCCTTTTTGTCCAGCCTTCCTTCTTTTGCCGTCACCATCAGAATCGGGATCAAACATCCCGTTTCCCGCAAGGTACGGGCAAATTCAAAGCCGTTCATACGGGGCATCATAACATCCAAAAGGATCAGATCCACATGCTCGTGATCCATTTTTTCAAGCGCATCCACCCCATCGGTGGAAAGAATGGGAGAATACCCGTTTTGCTCTAAAATTTTTCCGAAAAGAAGTCGGGTATGGGGATCGTCCTCCACCACCAGAATTTTAAACATAGAAAACCTCCGCTTTCATAACTTGATTCCATTCTAAAACAGAAATATAAACAGAATTTAAACAGAAAAGAAAAAAGAGAAAGGATTGCATTTTTCCCCCTTTTATGATAAACTTTTGAAAAAAGCAAAGAGGCAGTTATGAAAACAGTTTTATTTGATCTTGACGGCACCCTGCTTGACACCTTGCAGGACATTGCCGATTCTGTAAACTATGCAATGAATGAGATGGGCTTTCCCCAAAAGACCCTTGCGGAAGTGAGAGGAAGCGTTGGCAACGGCATTCAGAAACTCATTGAGGGTGTTGTTCCCGAGGATAAAAAAGACCTTGCCCCCAAAGCCCTTGAGATCTTCCGTCCGTATTATGCGGCCCACTCTCAGGTGAAAAGCGCGCCCTACCCCGGCATTCTTCCCTTAATCGATCGTCTCGGAAAAGACGGGTATGTATGCGGCGTTGTTTCCAACAAGCCCAACAAGGCAGTTGTGGAGCTTTGCGAAACCTTTTTCCCCTCCTTTGCCATTGCGGCAGGAGAAACGGAAGGGGTTGCCAGAAAGCCTCATCCCGACGGAATTTTCCGTGCTTTGGAAAAGATCGGCGGCACGAAAGAGGCGTGCGTTTACATCGGTGACTCCGATGTGGATATCATCACAGCAAAAAACGCAGGGATCCCTGCCATTGCCGTCACCTGGGGCTTCCGCGATAAAGAGGACCTTAAAAAAGCAGGTGCCGAGCATTTTGCCGACACGGCCGAAGAACTTTATGAAAGGATCCTCGAGATTTTATGACAAAGATCATTTTTATCTGCCACGGCAATATTTGCCGCAGTACCATGGCAGAATTTCTCTTCCTCGATATGCTGAAAAAAGAAAAGAGAGAAAGGGATTTTTCCGTTTCCTCCCGCGCAACCAGCACCGAGGAGCTTGGTAATCCCGTACACCCGGGCACCAGAAGGGTCCTTGAAAGGCTGGGCATTTCCTGCAAAGGAAAATATGCACAGCAGATTACCAAAAAGGAATGCGACGAGGCGGATCTTCTCATCATTATGGACGAAAATAACCGCCGAAACCTTTCCCCCTTTATCGGAAACAACGCTCACAAGGTAAAGACCCTTCTCTCCTATGCAGGGCTTTCACGGGACATTGCCGACCCCTGGTGGACAGGCAATTTTGAAGATACCTATGAGGATGTAAAACTTGGTCTGGACGCCTTTTGGAAAGAGATCAAATAAAGAAAGGAACTCGTTATGCTGAATCCAATGCTTGAAAGCTTAAAGCTCCCCCCTCTGAAAACAAAGGAAGAAATGTTTCACATTTTGGAAAAAGAGCTGTTCGGTGCACTTCCTCCCAAGCCCGAGAATGTGCGTTACGAGGTAAAAGAGGATATTCACCCAAAATTTGCAGGAAAAGCAAAAACGAACCGTGTAACCGTTTCCTGCACCGTAAAAGGACAGGAATTTACTTTCCCCTTTCATACCATAATTCCTGTAAAAGAAGGCAAACACCCCTTCTTTGTAATGCCGAACTTCCGTCCCGAAATTCCCGACAGACACCTGCCTGCAGAAGAGATCGTTGACCGTGGCTTTGCCATTCTCACCTTCTGCTACAAAGACATCACCTCCGATGACGGGGACCTGACAAACGGTCTTGCAGGTGTTCTTTACAAAGACGGCAAAAGAGAAAAAGAGGACTGCGGAAAGATCTCTATGTGGGCATGGACCGCAATGCGCCTGATGGACTATGCGGAAAAAGAGCTTTCTGATGTGCTTGATCTTAAAAATGCTGCTGTTTGCGGTCACTCCCGTCTCGGTAAGACCGCCCTTTGGACCGCGGCAAACGATCCCCGCTTTTCTTTTTGCTATTCCAACGGCTCCGGCTGTGCCGGCGCAAGCCTGGCACGCGGAAACGAAGGGGAATCCATCGACGATATTTGCAGAAGATTTGACTACTGGTTCTGCGAAAACTACTGGAAATACCGAAACAACGAAGAAAAGCTTCCCTTTGATCAGCACTATCTCATCGCCTCCATTGCACCTCGAAATGTGCTGGTTGGAAGTGGATCGGAGGATGCTTGGGCAGACCCTAAGAACGAATATCTCTCCTGCGTTGCCGCCTCCCCCGCTTGGAAAGAATTGGGCCTGAAAAACCCCGACCGCCTCACAAGCGACAACGAAAGATTCCACGAAGGTAACCTTGCCTACCAGATCCGCCCCGGCGCCCACTATTTCAGCCGCGAGGATTGGAACGGCCTGATGGACTATATCCTTCTTCATAAAAAATAAGAAAAAAGCCGCACAATTTGTGCGGCTTTTTTTAATCGTTCCAGATGGGATTGCCGATGGCAATAATAGGCTGTGCAGTCTTCTTTTCGTCCCGAACCTCTACGCGATAAAAATCCGTATTCTCGTCTGCATCAAAAGCAAAGGTAACGTTTGTTTTTCCGTCGTAGGCAGCAGAATACACCTCACCCTTACCGTCGTAGATCAGAATGGTATACTCTCTTCCCTCTTGGTACATCGTGGGATGAACGGCATCTACGGAAATCACAACTCTTTTTCCGTTAAAATCCGTAGAGGATCCCATTTTCGCGTCCCCTACCGTCATTCGGATTCCTGCAAATCCGCAAACAAAATCCCCCTCTCGCAAGTAGAAAAGGTAAGACGTGTCTTTTTGCTTTTCGGAATAGATACAGGTCAAGGCTGCCGTGGTGGCGTCACCGTGGCTGTCCGAGCCGGACGTTGCCCAGATTCGCTTTCCCATAGAAATAAGCTTTGTCCAAAGCTTGTAGTTATCCTTGGTATCCTGTCCTACAATATTTCCTTTGTAACCGTAGAAAACTTCGAGCCCTGTCTGATCGGCAAAGTAGTAATCCTCCGCACGGAAGGACTGCATCTGCTGTTTGGGGTGAACGTTCACGAAAAAGCCGCCCTTTGCCTTTACTGCCGCAATCAATTCCTTGAAACGCTCCGTATCAAACCCAACGTAGGAAAAGCTTCCCTCCATTTTGGGAATACCGTCCTGTCCGCCGGTGTATTTGAACTCAGGGAACTCCATCAAAAGATCGTACAGATCGGTAGGCTCACGGAAAAACATATTAAAGTGAAGGCTCTTATCCTGTGCAGAACTATCCTTGATAGAGGTAGCGGGCTCGGTTCCTCCGATAAAGAGGGTATCATCCCATTCCTCCTCGTACATATGAGCGATCTGTCTGTGGTTCATAAAGGCGACAAAATCAATGCCGATCTCTTTCATTTTCTCTTTCCACTGGGCAAGGGTCTTTCTGCCGTCGGGCATAACCCCTGCTAAGGGATGGCAATGAATATCTCCGTAGAAGGCGGTTCGGCCTGCGTAAAGTCCTTCCAAATGGGCTTTATCCTCCGCGGTAGCTATCGGAGCCGATTCCATTTTTTCCATGGTCTTTTCCTCCTCTTTATCACTCAATTTTTCCGTTTTTGATTCCTCAAACGTCTCTTCTTCCTCAAGAGAAGCAAGATGTGAAGTACAAGAGGTCAAACAAAAAGCAAAGCAGAGAAAAAGCGCCAAAATAAAAGCATAAAAGCGAGTTTTCTTCTTCATGACTCCCCCAAAAAGCCCTTTCTTAACTTTATTATATATCAACCTTTTCTTTTTTTCAATAATAAATTTTTTTAAAAAGCTCCCGAAGGCTACTTGCTTTTTCATTTCAATCGGTGTATAATGCAGTAGACAATTAAATCAATGGGAGCTTGTGTTACAGGCTGAGAGGAAGGTGTGACCTTCGACCGAGAACCTGATTTGGATAATGCCAACGTAGGGACGCCTGATACAAGAATATTGGGAAGAACATAGTAGATAAAGGAAGTTACCAGATCGGTAACTTCCTTTTTTGTTGTTTTAGGAGGTTTTTATGGTAAAGATCAACGGCGAGGAACTGAATGTTGCAGGTAAGACAGTTGCGGAATATCTTGCAACTACAAGCTATGATCCAAAACGAATCGCAGTAGAGCGTAATGGAGATATTGTCCCCAAAGCGCAATATGGCGAGACTGTTTTGAAAGACGGCGACAGCGTAGAGGTCGTCAGCTTTGTGGGAGGTGGTTAATCTGATCCCAACGAAAGATGAATGGAACAAGGCTTTGTGCGAGCGACACGGTGAAGATGTACAAAAGAAGTTTTCAGCGGCTACGGTTGCTGTATGTGGTCTTGGCGGGCTTGGTTCAAATATTGCTATCGCTCTTGCTCGTACCGGCATTGGTAAACTAATTCTCATTGACTTTGACCGTGTGGATATTACCAATCTGCACCGACAGCAGTATAAAGCAAATCAAATAGGCTTGGAAAAAACTTATGCACTTTCTGAAAATCTTAAAGAGATTGCGCCGTATATTGAGCTTAAAAGTCATACGGTTCGCATTACCGAGGATAATGCCACGGAGCTTCTGAAAGATGCCGATATCATCTGCGAAGCCTTTGATGATGCGGAGTGCAAGGCGATGCTTACAAACCTT
>JAZUOK010000170.1:0-3752 GCA_045604665.1 Eubacteriales bacterium
CTCTATAAGAACTGTTACAGGCAAGCGTGGACCTTGCGGTTCATGCTGCAGCGACCACGCGAAATCTTGAAGTCGATTAATGCGCATATTGCTGTTTTCTTTTTCAACCTCGGTTTCCCATGTTTTCATTTCGTCCTTAAGGATTGTATCTATAAAGTTTGCAACTTCTTTTGCTTTTTTTCGGGTGCGGGAAAGATAGACAGGCTTTCCCGCAAGCGGATAATATGCGTGAAAGTTCTTCGTGTCGGACAAATATGTATTCAGGTCCCGAAGGTTGATACTGTCATCCACAATGACGTTCCTCAGCCACAGTTTGATTTCATCCGGAAGATACAAGGACCTTATTGTGTATTTGTCCTTGCACTCCACTTGCGCAATCTGCATGACTTCAAACAAACCGGCGGCGAGCTTTCGGTGCATGGGAGCTATTGTGGAAAATGCATAGAGAGCGACCGGTTCTCTTAGCGATTTGCGTACGAGTTGAGTTGACCCATCTGAAGCAACGCTTTCAAAAACGGCGAGAATATCTTGCTCCGGCAGAATTGTATAAAATTTGTCCGCTTTTTTATCAAAAATGGCTTGGTATTTTTTCCCTTGCACGAAAACGGTTTCTCCATAGAACTCCTCAGAGGGCATGGTGACCAGAACTGCATTTCGTTTCTCGGAAAATATCTTTTCCGTTTGCGCTTGAAATTTTCGGCAGAGTTCCCCTACATAATTTCGTTTCAAATCATATCCCTCTGCGATAAAGCCGTTGGGAACGCCGGCAATATTCAATTCAAAGATAGAACGGAGTAGGCGCAGGGTGAATTCCCCTCCTGCAACACACTGGATCCCCGGAATCCTTGCCCTCGAAATATTGCTACCACAATTGCTACAACCCCAATTTTTGGTTTTGCTGAGAATTAATCTCGCCGGATGCCCAGTCATTCGAACATCGTGAATCTTGAGAGATAGTTTTGGTATTTTTCGTACCTGATAAACCGTTTTTGTTCCACAATGAGGACAGATTGAAATTCCCTGTAAGTCCCAGTTTACCTTCCAAGCCTCCATAAATGAATCTTTAAGGTCGCAGCTTCTTGAGTTACAGGAACTACAAGTTTTTTGTTCACGTTCCGCCATCACACACTGCGGTGATTTTGAGGGAGTAACTGAAACTACACTTTGCCTTTGGAGGGCATCCTGCAAATCTTTACAAAACTCTTCGTGACTATCAAAGTCCACAAAATTATCGTATCGAAATTTATATTCTGTTTTTTGTGGTCCTTTGCCTTTCTGCTTTGCTGTATTTTTGATTTCCTCATCGTGGGCAGTATACTTCGGATTCCTTCGGTCTCCTGTATACATGCTTTCACTGGTGTAGCAGAACTCCTCGCCTCTTCCTTTGCTTTTCATACTCAGCCCTCCACAGATCCAGACTATGATAGGCTTATTATAGCACTTTTTTGCCGTTTTTCCACAAAAATAAGCCTTTTTTTAACTCTTGTAATCCTAACGCGTCCCAACTGGGCTTTGCCATGAGCCGTTGAACTATACTTGCAGCATAAACATGAAAGGAGACGGCTTATGGAAAAAATAAAACGTAACCGTCCGGAAGCTTATTCTGTTGACGGCATCTCTATCTATTTTCTTACCTATAAGGAAAAAGACAGACTCAAGCTGAATATAAGCCTTCGCTTCCCCAAGGAGAGAGTAAAAGGAGGAGAACCCCCTTACGGTAAAATGGTGTACGAAGAAGATCATGATCTTCCTTTGGAAGCTGAAAAGGATTCCGCCATTATTCAGGATGCGCTGAAGGAACATGCTCCCAAATTTTGGCGAAATTTCTTTTCCAGAGAAAAGTGTGCGGAAGAGAGGGGACTTTTTCTAAAAAAGGTCTTAAGGGAAAAAGAGGGACTTCCTCTCGCCGTCGTTTGGGCTATCGATTATGAGGAACTTGCCACACAGTTGAATTGGGGACCTAAAACCGTCCAGCGAAAAGTTAAAACATTTGAATTCATGTTGGATCAGGGTTGGGGGGCTGTTCCCATCGGGAAACTGGATGCCGCATACTGTGGCGATACGCTTTTGGAGCAATTTTCCTCCAGCGAGCATCGTGCAGCCATAGCACTGCTGAAGCAACTTGCCCAGCATGAGATTGGTTACAAACGACTGCAGGATAATCCTTGGCCGAAACGTTCCTCTGTCCGCCGTCCGATGGCACCCAAGAAAAGCAGCACGCTGGTCAATCAGCACATTCGGCCGGACAACCTTGTAAGAGAGGTTGTTCACCGAATCTTGAACGAAATGATGGAGCTACTTTTCCAGCCGAAAGAATGGAAATTTGCTCTCGCCCTTCTCCTGTGCCTCACCATGGGACTTTCTTTGCCGGAAATCTGTTGCATTAAAATGGATGCCGTTTTATGTGATAGAGACAACCTGCCTTTGCGCATCCACATCAAAGGGAACATCCAAAAAAAGAAAGAGCGGTGGAAGGAAGAAAGCTATTTGGAAACCTCCCACAAAAACAGGAATCTTCCTGTTCCTACGAAAGTGGCTTATGGCATGAAGCACTTGTTGGACGAGTGGAAGCGAACGGACAGTGAGCAGGCATACTCTGAGCGGTATCTGATTCCTCACGATAAGAACCCGAAACGGAGAATGGATTGTGAGGAACTCAAAAAGTGGATCAACAAGCGGCTTAAAAACCAGTTGGAAGACAACAGAATGCACGATGGTCAAGGTAATGTGGTTCATCCCCGTGCGCCCTATCATCGTTGCCTAAGCACTGCAAAACAAAGCCTATTCCATGCTGGTTTTGAAACAGACGAATTTCGCTACTTTTTTGGCTATCCTCCCTCCAGCACCGCAGGCGAATTTTACTGCGACTTCGGTAATGATTCCGAACAGCAGAGAATGCGCAATATAATTGACCAGTGGCTGGGAACCATCTTGCCCTCCGAACTTTGTGAAGACTTGGCGCTGGAGAATCCTTCTGCGGGGACAACCGCGGTGTTTGGAGCAGAAGGGCAGATCGCCCATGTGGTTCTTACCCTTGACATCCCTCCTGTCCCGGAAGAGTGTATCCCGGATGAGGGATATCAGATGCAGTTTTGGGCAAGGTTGGGCTTTTCACTTGATGTGAAGTCTCGCCCCTTAGCAGCTTAACTTTTAAAAGGAGGTTTGAATTATGGAAAATGAAGAAAAACTGCACGGAGGACTTTCTCTTCCTTCTTATTGGGCACTTAGCCGCGATGCTATTGCAATTGAGCGACACTGGGGCACCATCACACGAACCACTTTAGCTGGAAAGCCTAAAGTGGAGAGAACCGTAGAAGAAAAGCGAAATACCTACATCCGGCAGTGCGACCGCAACATGAACGCAGTGGCGCAGTTTCTTCCTGATAAGCCTATGGCAGACCTTTCGGCTTTTGAATTGCTCCAGGCTATCCAAAAGTCAAAATACGCCAACGGCAAGGAGTACGCCGAATCCACTTTGAAAGGACGGCTTTCTCTTCTGCGGGATATCTATGATTTTGCCGAAGACCGTGGCGATGCCTGCAACGATCTGGGGCATATCAACGATAAGCGGTTAAGGTATTATCTTAAAGGGGTAGGACTACCCTCCAAAGAACGCCAAAAGATTTTTCGTCAACTGGTCAAGGAAAACAGATCCAAAGCGCGCTCTTTGACTCCTTTGCAGCAGGCTAAGTTAGTGCGTATCATTCTAGAACACATAAGTCGGATCGTAGCCATGTCGTTCTGTGAGCCAA
>JAZUOK010000171.1:0-4184 GCA_045604665.1 Eubacteriales bacterium
TACCCTACGGAATATCCCTTGGGATAGGTGATCTCGCCTGTTTCTTCTACTTCTTCGGTTTTCGCAACTTCTTCTTTTTCCTTACCTTCTTCCGTGCCGCTTGCAAGGGATGCGGAGCAGCCGAAGAGAAGGGGAAGACAAAGGGCGAAAAGAAGGAAAAGTGCAATGATTTTTTTCATAAGGGACCTCATTTTCTTTGCTTTTTTTACAGTGTAACAAAAAAGCATTTCTTTTGCAAGAGGAAAAAAGCGATTGACCGTTTTCTTTTCTTATGTTATGATAAAAAAAGAGTTTCGGTGGGCGAAAAGCCCCTTTAAAGGAGATATTATGAGAGATTATAAAAAGGAAACCCAAGAGAGAGTCAGCTTTATCCGACACCTTTTGGAAAAAAGCCATGCGAAGGGAATCGTATTCGGCAATTCCGGCGGTAAGGACTGTGCTCTTGTGGGCATTCTGGCGAAAATGGCATGTGACAATACGGTAAGCGTTATGATGCCTTGCGGTTCCTCGGTAAATTTCGGAAAGGATCTGGAGGATGCCCGCGCCCTTTGCGACACCTTCAAGATCGAAAACCGTATGGTGGACCTGACCGAAGTGAAAAAGGCGCACATCGCTGCTTTGGAAAAGGCGGCAGAATTAAATTCCCAGGCGCTGACCAACATCGCTCCCCGTCTTCGTATGACCACCCTTTACGCCATCGGTGCGGCGGAAAACCGCCTTGTGGCAGGAACGGGCAACCGCAGTGAGCGCTTTATGGGTTATTTTACCAAATGGGGCGACGGCGGACACGATTTCAATCCCATTTCCGATCTGACGGTGGGCGAGGTGTATGAATTTTTGCGTTATCTCGGCGCGCCTTCTTCCATTATTGAAAAAGCTCCCTCCGCAGGCCTTTTTGAAGGGCAGACGGATGAAAAGGAGATGGGCGTTACCTATGCTGCCATCGACCGCTACATTTTAACGGGTGAGGCAACGGATGCGGACAAGGCGATCATGGACCGCTACCACGCAAGAAGCCTTCACAAATTAGAGCCCGTCCCCACCTTTGAAGCCTGGAAAAAATAAAAAAAGAGCCGAAAGGCTCTTTTTTGTTTTATGAATTTTCTTTTTTGGGGAAAAGGTCCAGGCGTATGATGGCGATGATGACAGAGGTGATCACAAGGGAATCGGTGAGCATGCCTGCGATACTGCCCATATAAATGTTATAAAGTAGCCAGCAGGGATTGCTGATCAGATTTAAAATGCGAATGGTTCGGGGACTTTTGATTCCAAGGGCAACGGAGGAGATGAGTTTTGCTACCACTACGAAAATACTCACAGGGCCGTGCCAGGAAAGAATGCCGATCAAAACGAACATACAGGCAAATAGGATCTGAAAGGGCAAGGTGCTCTTTCCCTTTTTGATGCGGAAATAATACACGCCGTTTGTGAGACAGCTTGCAAGGTTTGTAAGCATTCCCGTATAGCCGCCCAAAAAGATGTAATGCACGCCGGAAAGAAATTCATTGCCGATCTTACAAAGGACAATGTGCTTGTATTTTTTTTGCTGCATGCCGATGACGATGACGATGGTGCCCAAAAAGCCGATGACCTGGGCAATGATCGGAAAAATGACAGAGTGGGGCATAAAAATACTTCTCCTAAAAAACTTCTGACATTATAATATATCTTGTGGGAAAAGTAAAGTGGGAGAGGGAAAATCCTTCATACTTGAAAAAAGAAAAAATGGCTGTTATTTGCAAGAAAAAGGGGAACGGATCGGGAAATTCTTGCGAATATCTTTATTATCTTCGCAAATATTTTGCAAATAAATTCATTTCTCTTTTCTCCCTTTGCAAAATGAGGGTGTGTATGATAAGATGAAAATGAACTTTTGTGGATTTCCCTTATAAAGGGAAGGAAAGAGGAAACGATGATTTACGAAAAGGAAGGCGGTCTTTCCCGAGAGGAATTGCGCGCGGCGCTTGAAAAGTCTCTGGAAGGAAAAAAGCTCTCGAAGGTTTTACTTTTGCCACCGGATTTTACCCGTATGTACTCCGGTGCCGGTACCATTACCGAAATGTATTATCAGCTTTTGAAGGACAAGTGTCAGGTGGATATTATGCCTGCACTGGGTACTCACTTTGCTATGACCGAAAAGGAGTGGAAGACCTTTTTCGGCTCCGTTCCCTTTGAATGTATGATCGTGCACAACTGGAGAAATGATGTGGTCAAATTGGGTGAGGTGCCCGGGGAATTTGTTACCCAGGTCTCCGAGGGCCTTGTAAAGGACAGCATTGATGTTGAGGTCAACCGCCGTCTGGTGGACCCTTCTTACGATCTGATCATTTCCATCGGACAGGTGGTTCCCCATGAGGTTGTGGGTATGGCAAACTACTCCAAGAACATCTTCGTGGGCTGCGGCGGTTCTTCCATGATCAACTCCTCCCACATGCTGGGTGCCTTCTACGGCATGGAGCGTATCATGGGCAAGGATTTTTCGCCGGTGCGCAAGGTCTTTGACTATGCGGAAGAGCATTTTATTTCCAAGATTCCTTTGATGTATGTTCTGACCACCACTACCAATCAAGGTGACGAGATCACCCTTCACGGTCTTTACATCGGCAGAGAAAGAAGCAATTTCGAGGCAGCTGTCAAGAAGAGCCAGGAGATCAATCTGACCCATGTAAAGGAAAGAATGAAGAAGGTGGTAGTCTACCTGGATCCCAGAGAATTTAAATCCACCTGGCTTGGTAACAAGTCTATTTACCGCACCCGTATGGCCATTGCCGACGGAGGAGAACTAATCGTTCTGGCACCCGGTGTCAAGGGCTTCGGGGAGGATGAAGAAAACGATAAGCTCATCCGCAAATACGGCTATGTAGGCAGAGAACAGGTGCTGAAATTGGTAGAGGAAAATGAGGATCTGAAGAACAACCTTTCCGTTGCCGCGCATCTGATCCACGGCTCCTCCGACGGAAGATTTTCCATTACCTACTGCGCAGGAGGCCTTACGAAGGAAGAGGTGGAGAAGGCCGCTTTCCGCTATGTACCCTACGAAGAGATGGCAAAGAAATACGATCCGGAAAAGCTGACCGACGGCTTCCATACCATCGACGGCGAAGAGATCTTTTATATATCCAATCCTGCCCTCGGCCTTTGGGTCTGTGATGAAGGAGAAGCAAAATGAAACGCATTGACCTGCATACCCATTCCCTGAAAAGCGACGGTGCCCAGACTCCTTCCGATGTGGTCCGTACGGCGCATGCCGCAGGACTTTCCGCAATGGCACTTTCCGACCATGACAACATTGACGGTGTTCGGGAGGCGATGGCAGAGGGTGAAAAACTGGGGATCGAAGTGATCCCTGCCGTAGAGCTTTCCGCGCAGGTGGATACCGAGCTTCATATTCTTGGTTATTTTATTGATCTTGAAAACAAAAGGCTTCAGGAGGCCATGGCCTACTCCCTGGTGGTTCGCGACCAAAGACAGGAGGAGACCTGCCGCAAGCTGAATGAAATGGGCTTTCAGATCACCATGGACGAGCTTCGGGAAGAGGCACACGGAAATCCCGTTTTGTGCCGTGCCCATTTTGCACAGATCATGGTGAGAAAGGGCTATGCCGAATCGGTACAGGATTGCTTTAAAAAATATTTGTCTGTGGGATGCTATGCTTATTCCAACAAGCAGGCGCTTTTACCCCACGAGGCGGTGTCCCTCATTCACGAGGCAGGCGGCATTGCCGTTGCGGCACATTTGCACCTGATCAAGATGGAGGATGAACCTCTGAAAAAATTCCTTGCGGATCTGATCCCTCACGGACTTGACGGCGTGGAAGGGTATTACACCGACTACACCCCCGATATGGAAGTTCGCTATCGGGCCATGGCAAAGGAATTGGGACTTACCCTCTCGGGCGGTACCGATTATCACGGTGCCAATAAGCCTCATATTGCCATCGGACGCGGCAGAGGAAATCTTGAGATCCCTTACAGCGTGCTGGAGGGACTGAAGGCACGCCACAAAGAAATCTACGGCTGAAAATCAAATGAAAATATAAAAGTGCAAAGGAGAACAGAAATGAAAAAGGCAGATATCGGACTTGTGGGACTTGCAGTTATGGGTGAAAACCTGGTACTGAATATGGAGTCCAAGGGCTTTACGGTTGCCGTATTTAACCGTACCACCGAAAAGGTGAAGAACTT
>JAZUOK010000172.1:0-11725 GCA_045604665.1 Eubacteriales bacterium
CGGATCGTAGCCATGTCGTTCTGTGAGCCAAGGAGTTGATAATATGCCGTCTTCCTAAGACCGCTTGGCCTCCGACTTAATTAAGGAAGTAGATGAAGATTTCAGGCGATTTGGAACACAATTTACTGTAGAATTTGAAGAGAATATTGTTTTGTTGAATTCTGAAATGGAATATATCAACAATATCATAGCTACATATGGAAATTTAACTGCAAGTCAATTAAATGTGTTACCAATTAACCAGAAAATAATTTCAATGGGAATTAAGGATGAAAAAGATATAGTTCCTCATATTACGGCAAATAGATTGGCAGAGGAGTTTAAAAATGAAACGAGTTGATTTTCTTAATAAACTTCTTAAGTGTTCCTCTGAAGAATCAAAAATTCGTGAACTTTTTAATGAAATTAAAGACTTTGATATTGAAGAATCTGACGATGAATCTGTAAAGGATTTTATTAGTAGAATAGAGGAATCTAAAATAACAGATTTTGGTGATAAACTATATATTTTAAGCCATGTTTGTGTTGATGAAAAAAATGCAGCAGAAAAATATGGAGGAAAGGATTACGCAAATAAATCAAACAGCCTTTTAACAAAAGTAAAAGGTATAATGACTATTTATGATCAAGTATTAAACCCCTGTGATGGCGATAAGAAAAATCAGACAAATTCTCCTCGCAACATAGGAAGTGGAGAACATGGAGATATTAATAGAGCGTTAAACGAAATCAATTCACTAAAAACTCAGATTAATTCTACAAAAGACTCTTTTGAGGATAGAAGCATTTCAATTTTAACAAACAATATTTCAATTTTAGGAATTTTTGTTGCAATAGCATTTGCGGGATTCGGGGTGATGTCCATTTTCCCAGAAATTGATATTTCTTATGCCGTCATTAGTCGAATTAATTTTATTAAGGTTACATTTTTTCTTATGTTAACTACACTGATGGTATACAATTTACTATTGCTTTTAGCTTATTTTATTTTCAAATTAACACAAGCTTTTGGAGTAAAGCAAGAAAACAAGTCTTCTTTTTTAGGAAGTGTTAATTTAACCCCGTTTTATTGGATTGACGGGATGTTGGTATTGTTTACCCTTGCTCTGTTTGTTGTATCTTTGTGTAATATACAATAATGCAGCATAAAATGATTTAAGACCTGTCAGTGACAGGTCTTTTTTTTGTGAAAAAAGTTTTTTCTTTTTGACAAAATGCCGACGTTAAATTAAGGATACGTTGATTATGTAGTATGTTAAAGTTTTGTAGGAAGTTACGACAAAGAAAGATCATCACTTGTTACATTTTTGTGCAGAAGTCGGTATCATCGGTTGTCACATAAATATGGGGACATCTGTTATTACAACAATATATTTTTGCTTCAAACGGCACTTATCTTCGGGTAGGTGCCGTTATTGTTTTCTTGAAACTCTACCAAATATTCTCATAAATTATACGTGTCGAAAGAAAACGAGCTTTCCCCCTTGAAAGTTAAGTTTTCTTGAAACTTTATTTTTTTCGCATATATTTCTATGTGAAAAGAGATTTTCGCCAAGAGCTTTGTTTTGCCCGCAAAACTTGCTGACGAAAAATCTTTGCTTGGATCTGATGACGGCAGAGCGGAGTTCTTTTAGTTATGAACGAGAGATTCAAATGAAAAACTTTACAGCCTGCCTCCGGCGGAGATGGAGGTAATTCTTAAAAAGGAGGGAGAACAAGTGAATTCTTTTTCTTCTTTTCAGGAAGCCTATGGATCTATGTTTACCGACTACTGCGACATTGTCAAAGTAAAAGATGCTTGTGAAATGCTTTGTCTTCAGCGGAAGCAAATCTATAAATTAATTGAAGACGGTAAACTTGAAAAACTGGATCACGGAAAAGGCTTTCTCATTACGAAAAGTTCAATCGTTTCGTATGTGCTCGATTGCTCAGGAGTTTCCTTTGCATAGAGCAACTCCGCTTTCAGCGGAGATACATATTTTATTTATTTGCCGTAAATTTTGCATGCGGCAATATGAAGGAGAGATTCAAATGAAACACTTCTTTAACTGAAATATGTGAAAGGAAGACAAAATGGTAAAAGGATCCGTACAGGAAAAAGGTGGCTATTTGCATACCGTCATCAGTTACACCGACGAAGACGGCAAGCGAAAGCAGAAATGGCAAAGCACAGGGCTTAGTGTCAAGGGAAACAAGAGAAAGGCGCAAGATCTTTTAAAAGAGCGAATTGCAGAACTTGAAATGAAGCTTGCAGACAAAGCGGGGGATAGACCTGAAATTCCATTTTCGCATTTTCTGTCGAATTGGCTTTTGATGATTAAACCCACCGTTTTAATTACTACCTATGCCAGCTATCAGTATTATATCGATCAAAGGATCAATCCTTATTTCGATGAGAAGCATATCACGCTTCAAAGCATCAAAACAGTGGATATTCAAGAGTACTATAATACAATGCTGAAAAAGGGAACAAAATGGAATTCGGTTGCAAAGCATCACGCGATCATACGGAAAGCATTGGATTATGCCGTGAAGATGGATTACATAGCGGCAAATCCTGCGATCAAGATCGAAACACCCAAACGGCAGAAGTTTATTGCAGAGCATTACAATCGGGAAGAACTGCAAATGCTTTTTGAGGCAGTAAAAGGGGACTTGATTGAACTTCCGGTGATACTCTCAGCGTTCTATGGACTTCGAAGAAGTGAGGCTTTGGGACTAAAGTGGAGTGCGATTGATTTTGAGCAGAAAACCCTTTGCATTAAGCATACCGTGTGCCGAATATCTGTTGATGGCAAAGACGTTATTGTTCGTAAGGATACCACGAAGAATAAGGCGAGTCTCAGAACCTTACCCTTGATTCCCGACGTTGAAAAGCTTTTGCTGGAAGCAAGAAAGAAGCAAGAGAGCAACAGAAGAAAATGTCGCAACGCATACAATAAGGAGTTCCTTGATTATATCTGCGTGGATGACATGGGAAATCTCTTACGACCGGATTATTTGTCTCAGCATTTGCAGATTGTGCTTAAGAAAAATAACCTAAAGCACATTCGGTATCACGACCTTCGTCATTCCTGCGCTTCGCTCTTGCTTGCCAGCGGTGTATCCTTGAAAGAGATTCAAGATTGGCTCGGTCATTCGGATTATTCGACGACGGCCAATATTTATAGCCACTTGGAGTACGGAGCCAAGGTGAAGTCTGCAAATAAGATTGCGGAGAACTTAAGCCTTGGGGAAAAGAAAAAGGACGGGTAAAACCCGTCCCATACATAAAAACATTTAGAAAGAATCAATTTGTTAGAAATCCGTTAGAAATGAGCCTTTTTCGGTGAATTTTTGACATTCAAAATCCGAGCATCCCAAGAAAAGAAGAATGCCGAAAAGCCTTGATAAATCAATGCTTTTCGGCACTTGGTGCGGATGACGGGACTTGAACCCACACAGTATTGCTACCACTAGAACCTGAATCTAGCGCGTCTGCCAATTCCGCCACATCCGCAAATGTCCTTCATTTTTACACGGCAAGGACGACCGAGGTGGGGCATATCGCCTGATCCACATTGTATGAGCTGATTGCTCACCCGACGATTATAGCAAAACACTTGTGAAAAGTCAAGATGATTTTTTGAAAAATTAAAAGAATTTCCTCTTCGGGGAAGGTGGTTGACTTTTTCTTCGGTGTGGGATAAAATGCTTTCAGTTTCAGATGTTTTTGGAGGAAATATTATGCTCTTGCGTTTGTTTTTCTGGATCGGCGGATTGCTTGCCGCTCTTTGCTGTCTTTTGAAAACAAGTCTTTTTCCTTTTATTTTACTTCTTTGGATCGCTTTGTTTGTTGGAATCACTCTCGGAGCAATTTTCTTTTTGTTTCTTTGCAGTCTTTTTTGCTACGGGAACAAGCCTTTTGAAAAAGATAATCTGTTTTTACGAAGCCTTGCATATCATACAATGGACTGCATTTTGGAATTTTTCCGTTTTCGTGTAGAAGGCAAGGGGATGGAAAAGGTTCCTGAGGAGCCTTGTGTGATCATATGCAATCATCTCTCCCGTTTTGATCCGATGGTAACATTTGTTCTAATGAAAAAAAGAAGGCTTGGCTTCATTTCAAAAAGAGAAAATATGCGGATCCCGATCGCAGGACCGATCATTCAAAAAATCGGCTTTTTGCCACTGGATCGCGAGAATCCTCTTCGTGCCATGCGTACCATTCATCAAGGGGCAAAATTGGTTTCGGAAAAAGGATTTACAATGGGAATCTATCCCGAAGGCACTCGCAGCCATGACGGGAAGCTTCTGGAGTTTAAGACCGGGGCTTTTGTTATGGCAAAAAAAGCGAAGTGCCCTATGGTAATTACGAAAATTGAAGGTACAAACGCCTACCACGGCCGTTTTCCTTTTCGCAGAACACATGCCGTCTTTTCGGTTTTAGAGGTTCTTTCGGCCGATCAGGTCAAAGAAAAAAAGCCGGAAGAGCTTTCCGACTATGCTAAAAAAATAATGGAACAGAACTTATAAAAAGTGCTCCTCGGAGCACTTTTATTTTTGTATGCCAAAGGTTCCCGTCAAAGGATCTTTAAAAAGGGGAATGGTGGGCGTCTTGAAGGTGAAAAGAACGAAAAGAGATCCGATCAGAAAAAGGATTCCCAATGCAAAGGGGGCTTTGCATTGGAATGGCTCTTTTTGAAAAAGCCGGTTTTCCAAAAGGAAGGTCACGAGCGCGGCGATAAAAAAGATAGAGATATTGATAAAATCGGGAAGCATGCCGAAAATACCGCTTAAAGTGTAAAACAGAATTGGAATCAAAAGGAGCCCTGTTATTGTTCCGTAAAGCTTGACACACCAAAAGTTTTTATATTCTTTGAAAAATCGGCTTTGGATCAGCGCGAAGAAAAAGAGGGGGAAATAAAGAAGCTTCATGTGTTCCCAAGTGGATTCGTTGACACCGGAAAAGAGCGCTGCAACGGTGCTTTCTCCGGTCCAATCATAAAGAAAATGCAAAATTGTCCCGAAAAGGGATGTAAAGGAAAAGCCAACAAGATTCCAAAGTGATGTATTTTTCATATTGTCCCCTCGCGTTTTTTTATAAATCTATGTGAAAAGGCGAGGGGATATGCTACATTTGTTTTCTGTATTGAAGAGGGGATAATTTTGTGCGCGCCTTAAACTGCTTGCAAAAATAGGCGGTATCGGTAAAAGATAGGGCAAAAGCAATCTCTGATACGGAAAGATCACTTTTCAAAAGGTATTCCTTGGCTTTTTCGATCCTTTTGTCTAGGCGGTATTCGGCAGGGGATTTACCTGCATATTCTTTAAATAGCTTTCGGAAGTAGATTTCGCTTACATTACACACTTTTGCAAGCTCTTTGATCGAAAAATCTTGACCTCTGTCTTCTTCCAGCAGCAGGATCCCCTTTTCAATGATCCTATATTTTTTATCTAAAAAATGCTTCTTTTGGGAAAGATCTGCGAAGATGTCATAAAGCCCCGATTTCATCAGTGCCGGGCAAGGGGAGAGAAAACTACCTGCTCTATCGATCTTTTCGATCAGGTTTTTTAAGCCGTTTCCTTTGAAGACTAAAATATCGTTTTCCAAAATGAAAGGAAAGCCCTTTTTATCATAAAGGCAAAAATTGATTCCAACCGTATTTGAAGTATCGTCATCAAAATCAAATAAGCGAAGCTTATATTCGCTTCCCTTTGGGGTATAGATTAGACTTCCTTTTTCCGCAATGATTTTCGTGCCGTCTTTTTTTGTATACTCCGCAGAAACTCCGTCAAGATAAAGGAGAAGATCTGTTTTCTTAGGAGATCCCAAACAGGAAAAGGTTCTTGTCTTTTTCCAGTATTGTTTCAGTGAATTGATTACTTCCAGCGAAAAATTGTAATCATAGATTTCTTTTAACAAAATTATGTTCATACAGCCTCGCAATTGTTTTCTTAAATTATAAATTAATCATAAAACTTGCAATAAAAAATGTCAATATAGTATCGAAAAGTTATATTTTTATATCACCGAGTTACTTTACAATGCGATCTTTCGGTGATAAGATTTTTGCAGAAAGGTGGTTGAGAACATGAAAAAAATAACCGTTGCGGTTTTGGGCTGTGGAAACAGAGGTCAGTGCTATACGGAGCTGATTATGAAGCAGAAGGAAAAGTTTTCGATAGTTGCCATTTGCGATACGGATCCGAAGCAGCTTGAAAAGATGCGAACACTTTTTTCTGTGGATGCAGAAACTTTTTTGTCTGTAGATGAATTCTTTAAAGAAAAAAGAGCAGACCTTGTGATCATATCCACCCCCGATCGAGTACATATTCCCCAGGCAGTTCGTGCTATGGCGCTTGGGTACGATGTTCTTTTGGAAAAACCCATCAGCGATAGTCGTGAGGAGATCGATCTTCTTTTGAAAACACAGAAAGAGACCGGTAAAAAGGTTATGGTTTGCCATGTACTGCGCTTTGGTCCCGGTTATAGAAAGTGTAAGGAGATTCTGGATTCGGGTATCCTTGGCAGACTTTACGCCATCGATGCCTCGGAACGAGTGGTTTATTGGCATTGGGCGCAGGCGTATGTACGCTGTATCGGTGCTCTTGCCGAAAAGGGCCACCCTACGATTTTGGCAAAGTGCTCACACGACCTTGATCTTCTTCAGTATTATGCAAACAGCCGCTGTGACACGCTTTCTTCATTGGGGGATACCGGCTTTTTCAAAAAGGAGAATGCGCCCGAGGGAGCGGCAGAGCGCTGTCTTGAATGCCAATATATGGATACCTGTCCCTATTCTGCAAAAAGGATCTATGTAGATAATTGGCATAAAAAAGGTGAGCCTGAATATATGTGGCCCTTTTACCGTGCCTGCAAGGAAACCCCGATTACGGAAGAAGGTTTATATGAAGGACTGAAAACCGCGGATGTAGGCAGATGTGCCTTTTATTGTCAGGTGGATCATGCGGACCATCAATTGATCCAGATGGAATTTGAAAACAAGGTTCGTGCTTCCTTGAAAATGGTTTTTGCAGGTCGTAGCGGAAGAAGGATCGTGTTCTACGGAACCATGGGCGAGATGATCTTTGACGAGAGGGAAGACAGCATTACGGTCATCCCCTTTGGCGGTGAAACGGAAGTGATCAAGATCGGCGCGATGCTGGAAGGCGGTCACGCTCATGGTGGCGGCGATGCCGGTATTGTGAACGAGCTTTACGAAATGCTCACGGGAAAAATCGAGCCTGTAACCAGTCTTGAAAAATCTGTGGAGTGTCACCTGATGGGTATTGCGGCAGAGGAATCAAGAAAACAAAACGGAAAAAGTGTAAAGGTTCATATCTAAACAAAGAAACGGCGGCTTTTTGCCGCCGTTGATTTTTGTCCGTTTTTGTGATATACTGCTCCTATATTTTTCATTTTGAGGTATTTTATGGAAAAGAAGTTTTTGTTTTTCCATCTGTTTTCACTTCTCCTTTTTGGTTCCAACGGCGTTGTGGCAAGTAAGATCGCACTGGAAAGTGAAGAGATCGTACTGTTTCGCACATTGATCGGCGGTGCACTTTTACTGGCATTCTTCTTGCTTGGTGGAGGAAAGTTTACATTTTACTGCCATAAAAAGGATTTTTTGTTTCTTTTTCTCTCCGGTGTTTCTATGGGAGCAAGTTGGATGTTTCTCTATGAGGCTTTTGCCCGTGTCGGTGTCAGTGTAGCATCTCTTTTGTATGCTTGCGGACCTGTGATCGTCATGATCCTTTCGCCCCTTGTTTTTCGTGAAAAGCTTACGGTGAAGGGAATGCTTGGTTTTCTTTTCGTTTTCATAGGGGTTATTCTTGTGAACGGGGCATTTTCGGATGGGAAAGGAGATCTTTTCGGATTTGCTTGCGGACTTTTATCGGCTCTGTGTTATTCCTTTATGGTTATTTTTAATAAAAAAGCAAAAAGGATCACAGGTCTTGAAAATTCCGCCCTTCAGCTGCTGATTGCCTTTGTCACAGTTGCTACCTTCGTAGGTATCAAAAGCGGTTTCGAGATTCAGGTAGAAAAGGAAAGTATCCTTCCGATTTTGATTCTCGGTGCGATCAATACAGGTCTCGGCTGTTATCTGTATTTTTCTTCTATCGGAAAACTGAAGGCACAAACGGTTGCCATTTGTGAATATTTAGAGCTTGTGTCTTCCGTTGTCTTTTCTGCAATCTTTTTAGGGGAAAAGCTTCTTCCTCTTCAGCTCCTCGGCGCCATCCTGATTGTTGGCGGCGCGGTATTGGGGGAAATCAGGGTGAATCGAATGAAAGAATGAAAAGAAAAAGCCTTTTTCTGTTGACAAAAAACATCATTTTTATTAAAATATAGTATCTTTTGATTGAAAGGAATTTTAGTGATGCAAAGAGAACGTTTGGGAAGCCGACTCGGCTTTATTTTGCTCAGCGCAGGCTGCGCGATCGGTGTGGGAAATGTCTGGAAATTCCCGTGGATGGCAGGTCAGTACGGCGGCGGTGCTTTTGTAGCCGTTTATCTTCTGTTCCTCGTTATTATGGGGCTTCCTGTTATGGTTATGGAATTTTCCTTGGGAAGAGCAAGTCAGAGCAGTCCTGTCGGTCTTTATCAGAAACTGGAAAAGCCCGGTCAGAAATGGCATCTTCACGGATATATGGCTTTGGTTGCCAACTTTCTTTTGATGATGTTCTATACCTCGGTAACCGGCTGGATCCTCCATTACTTCATTTCATTTTTAAAGGGTGATATGACCGGCATCACCGATGTTGCTTCTGCGGAAAAATTCGGTGAGATGCTCTCAAGCCCTGCCATTACCGTCGGCTTTATGGCAATTGTTGTGTTTCTCGGCTTTTTGGTTTTATCTTTCGGCTTGCAAAAGGGTGTAGAACGCATCACCAAGTATATGATGGTGCTCCTTCTTCTTTTGATGGTCGTTCTCGCTGTTAACTCCTTTACCTTGGAAGGTGCAAAAGAAGGTCTTACCTTCTATCTGAAACCCGATTTTTCTAAGATCGACGGTAATGTGATCGTTGGTGCGATGAATCAGGCGTTCTTTACTTTGAGCCTTGGTATCGGTTCTATGGCAATTTTCGGCAGCTATCTCGGAAAAGAAAGATCTCTTCCCGGTGAATCTGTAAACATTCTTGTGCTTGATACTTTTGTTGCGATTACTGCAGGTCTTATTATTTTCCCTGCCTGCTTCACCTTTGATGTGGAACCCGGTGCAGGACCCAGCCTTCTGTTTGTTGCTATGGCGAAAGTATTTAACAATATGGCAGGCGGCAGATGGTGGGGATCTCTTTTCTTCCTCTTCATGGTATTTGCTGCATTTTCTACTATCATCGCAGTATTTGAAAATATTCTTGCCTGCATGAGAGAGCTTACCGGTTGGGGCCGAAAGAAGGCTTGTCTTATTTGCGGTGTTCTTGTTCTTGTCCTTTCTGTGCCTTGTGCGCTCGGATTTAACCTTTGGTCCGGTTTTGTTCCTTTCGCTTCCGGTTCTTCTGTTCTTGATCTTGAAGATTTCATTGTCAGCAACTGCTGTTTGCCCATCGGTGCTCTTTGTTATGTACTCTTTTGTGTAACGAAAAAGGGTTGGGGCTTTGAAAACTTCTTGAAGGAAGCCAATGAGGGCCAGGGTATGAAATTTGGCAAGTGGCTTCGCCCTTATGTGACCTATGTTTTGCCGATTCTGATCGTTGTTATCTTTTTTGTCGGTATTCTGAATTTCCAGTTTGCTGACGGTTTCACGATCTTGGGCTGGCTTAAGAATCTCTTTTAATAAAAAAAGCGCCTCGATTGAGGCGCCTTTTTGTGAAATTCTTGACAGGGACCTGTTTTTTTGTTTAAATGGTTTTGCTTGAAAGGAAGGATACTATGATTCATTCTGTACTTCTGATCGGACAATCCAATATGGCAGGAAGAGGCTATAAAAAGGATGTAGAACCGATTTTGAATAAAAATCTTTTTGTCTTGCGTAACGGAAGGTGGCGTCCGATGTACACGCCGGTCAACCCCGATCGCAATACTGCAGGTGTCAATCTTGCGGAAAGCTTTGCTGATCTTTACGCTTCTGATAAAAATGTTAAGGTTGGCCTGATCCCTTGTGCGGACGGCGGATCTTCGCTTGATATGTGGAAAGAAGGAAGTCTTCTTTTTGATCACGCTGTATATCAGGCAAAGCTTGCACAGCGCACTTCCACCATCGCGGCTGTTTTGTGGCATCAGGGGGAATCCGACTGTGAGGATGATCTCTTTCCTTTTTACGAAGAAAAGTTGAACCGAATCTTTGACGCTCTTCGGGAAAAACTGAATTTATTTGATGTGCCTTTCCTGGTAGGAGGCCTTGGAGATTATTTACAGTTTTGCCCTACGGAGCCTGGCTGTGCAAAAAACTATCGTCTTGTAAACGAAGCTTTGCAGAACATTGCAAATACAAGGGAAAACACCGGCTTTGTATCTGCAGAAGGACTTAGCTCAAACCCCGATTTTTTGCATTTTAATGCCGAGTCCTTGAGGGAATTTGGCAAACGATATTATACTGAATTTTTGAAGCTGGAAGATAAAAATAAGGTTTTTGAAGAAAAGCCGGATATGAATACGGCAATTCGAAATCCCATGGAATTACTTTGAGGTGACAAAATGAAACTCGATTTTGAACAAATAAAATCAATTACCCTCGGCGCGGTTCGCATCACCAAGGAGAAAGGTGCTTTTCGTTTTTACCGTTTTACCGAAGAACAAGCCGCACTTTTGGTGGGAAGAAACTCTTTCTTTCAAATCTCTCAGGCAACCTCCGGCATTAAATTCCGTTTTCGTACCGACAGCAAAACGCTGTATGTAAAAGGGGATCTGGAGTATGTTACCAGCAGGCGCTTCTTCTCCTTTGATTTATTTGTGGACGGTGAGCTAAAAGAAAATCTCGATCAATTCTCTTGTTCGGATCAAGAGACCTTCGGTTCTTTTGAAAAAAGCTTTGATCTCGGCGAAGGAGAGAAAGAAATTCTTCTGTATTTCCCTTGGAATTGCAAGGCCTTTATGAAAGAAGTTTCTTTGGACGACGGTGCTTTTATCGATCCTGTAAAACCGGAAAAGAAGATGCTTTGCTTCGGGGATTCCATTACCCAAGGATATGATGCAACTCTTTCTTCCAACTCTTATATTTCCCGTCTTGCAAGAAAACTCGGAATGGAAGAGATCAATAAGGGCATCGGCGGAGAGATCTTTTTTCCGCCAATGGTTGCCACAAAAGACGACTTTACGCCTGAAATTATCACCGTAGCTTACGGAACCAATGATTGGAATTGTGAAACGCTTGAACAGTATGAAGAAAAAAGCGGTTCTTTTTATAAGAATTTAAGTGAGAATTATCCTCAGTCTAAAATCTTTGCCATTACTCCCATTTGGCGCAAAGCTTATATGGACGAAAAACCTTTCGGTCCTTTCGAAAATACGCATCTTGTAATAGAAAAGGTGACAAAAAAACTTGAAAATGTTACGGTGATCCGCGGATTTGATTTTGTTCCCAAGGAAGAAAAATACTACGCAGACAAGTCGCTTCATCCCAACGACGAAGGCTTTTTCTATCAAGCAAATGCTTTGTACGAGGAAATGAAAAAATACTTATAAAATTTGTAAAAAGCAGATTTTTTATCTGCTTTTTTCCCTTGACAGACTTCTTTGACTGTGCTATACTACATAGGCTTTGAATGAAGTCTTCGCGGATTTAGCTCATTTGGTAGAGCG
>JAZUOK010000173.1:0-3914 GCA_045604665.1 Eubacteriales bacterium
CTACACCAGCGTAACTCACCGGCGACGACTGATATACTAACATATTCCACAAGGTTTGTCAAGATATTTTTTCAAAAATTACGATAATATTTTTTTCGTTTTTTACAAAAAATGAGGAAGTTCTATTGAAATCTTCTCCCCTGCCGTGGTATAATAATATAATACCTAAATTAAAAGCGGAAAGGATGATTTTTTTTGAAAAAAGACGAATACTGGTCTATTGATCGCCTTCTGCCCAAAATTCAATCCTCCTTTCCCGAAAAAGATAATAAAAATGTCCCCTTATCTTCTTTAGAATTAAAAGAAGAGGATAAACACTACGAAAGAATTTTTTGTCCGAAAAATTCTCGTGTGATTCGCTATTATAAGCTGACAAAGTGTGAATTTCCAAAAAACAACTTGATCCTGGAAGCCGCTTCGGATGAAAAAATGGCCTTTGTCCCCTGCTCTCTCTTTTCACCGACTATGCTTTCTTTGAACAAAGAACAAAGAGCCTACTTTTTCTACTTTTGCGCACAGATTCAAAAAAGGCGGAAAGTAGAAACCGGCTTTTCCTACATCTCCTTATACCTTTGCAGACTTATAAGAGAAATTGAACTTTTAAAAAGCGTACCCGATGATATTTTCTGGCTTTGGGAAACTTACCGAGAGGATTTTCCTCTTTGTGATAAGCTTTTTTCTGACACAATCAGCGACTTCTGTTTTTACAAGGGAATCTCCATTCCCTTTGAAAAGGTTGGAAATATTGTCTGCAAAAAAGACTTTGTCATTCGACCTTTTCTTCTTGACCCTTATATCTTCGACTTTCTTTTTGCCGAAGATCACAAATTGACACCTACCGAGATCAATTTCTTGATCCGCATTCTTTCCGGAGACGGTTTTCGAAAAACAAAAGCCTATCGCACAAACTCCACCTATGCGATGGCAACCGAGGAAGCAATGAATAAGGCCTTTACAAGAGGCCTCTTCAATAAAAAAAGCTTGAATGAAAGTCTTTTCCGTATTCAAATACCCTCTCAGGTTCACACAACAAGAAAGCTTTTTGCTTCCCTTCCGGCTTCGGAAGCACCTCGGATCGAGATCAATTTATGCTATTTTCCGCTCCTGCACGACAATAACATTCACGACCGCTGCGATGAGATATTAAAATACCTTGACAACAGGATCCGCGCCATTTTAAAAATTAAAAACGCCCTTTCACGCATTCACATTTCCACGGAACACCGCGCTTTTTTGGAAGAAATACTGAATGAATTTCAGAATCTTGCCCCACAAGCACAAAGCGAAATCAGCTTTAAAGAAGCAAACCCAAAGGCTTCCATTCCTCCCAGAAAAATCGAAGTGGATACCAAGAAAGCAGCACAGATCGAAGAGGACTCCTGGGTTCTGACACAAAAGCTTACAGAATCTTATGCGGAAGAAGGGCTTGAAAGCATTACCATTGGGGAACATGCAGAAATAGGCCTTAATGAAGTCATTGAAAAAGACATTTCAAAGGGTCTTAGAAAAGATATTGATCCCGAAAGCGGTGAATTTTGGGAATTTGCTGCTCTGCTTTCTCCGGAAGAGGACTTATTTATGTCCTTTTCCGTAAATTATGGAAAAGACAAGGCAAGAGAATACGCTCTTTCCATCGGTATGTTCTACGAAGGTATGATAAGCACCTGCAACGAAAAGGCACTGGACGCTACAGGCGATCATGTAATGACTCCGTTTGGAGAGATTTTCCCCGAGTATCTATCTGATTTAAAAGAAGTTTTCCCCGAAATGAAAGGAGAAACAAAATGAGTGAAGAAAAAAGAATCAAAATTCCCAAAAGGATTCTCGGTACCCTTCTTAACTCTGCCGGTGCAGGTGTGGTTCCGAGACAGGGACTTGAATACATTGCCATTGGCCGAGAAAAAGAAATTGAAGCTTTGATCCGCGATCTTGATAACATTGCTTTGGGAATGGGTGCTTTTCGCTTTCTAGTTGGAAAATACGGAAGCGGCAAAAGCTTTTTGATGGGTCTTATTCGTGCAAATGCTCAGGAAAAGGGCTTTGTTATTGCTGATTCCGACCTTTCTCCCGAAAGAAGGTTTCACGGAACGGGCGGACAAGGGCTTGCTACATTCCGTGAACTGATCCGAAACCTTTCCACCAAATCCTCCCCCGACGGAAACGCTCTTCCTTCCATTCTCGGTGCATGGTTCTCCTCTCTTCAAATGAAGGGGATCAGTGAAATGGGCTTTTCTCCCAATTCCGAGGAACTGAATAAATTTGTAGAAAAAGAAGTTTTTCTGGTCTCGCGAGCCCTTCAGGGAAATGTAAACGGTTTTGATTTTGCAAAGGTTTTGTGTGCATACTTTACCGCTTATGTATCCGGGGATGATGCACTTTTAGAGGACGCTCTTCGTTGGCTTCGTGGAGAATTCAACGGAAAACTGCAAGCAAGAAGCTCTCTTCTTCATATCAACTCCGTTATTGACGATCAGAACTGGTATGATTATTTAAAGCTTTACGCCGTCTTTTTCCGTCAGATCGGATACAAAGGCTTTGTTCTTCTCATTGACGAATGCGTAAATCTATATAAGATCCCCAATCGCATTTCAAGAGAGAATAACTACGAAAAGATCCTTTCCATGTTCAACGACACCATGCAGGGAAAAGCGGAAGGAATCGGTATTTATTTAGGAGCAACGCCCCAAATGATCGAAGACCCCAGACGGGGACTTTACAGCTACGAAGCACTGAAAAGCAGATTAATTCCCGGAAAATTTATTCCCGACGGAAAACAAAATCTACTTTCTCCTCTGATCTATTTGCAAAGGCTTACAGACAATGAAATCTTCGCACTTTGTAAAAGACTCCTTTTGCTTCACTCCTCTTATTACAGCTATTCACCCAAGATCGGTGATGAGGATATTCTTTCTTTTTTGAACCTTGCACTTGAAAAAATGGGTGCAAATGAAATGATCACTCCGAGAGAAGTTACGCGCGATTTTCTCAATATTCTTGATATTCTCTTTACCGACGAGAACACTGCTTTCTCGGATCTTGTGGGAAAAACTACTTTTGAAGCAAAAGACAGCGAAGAAGACGATGAGGACGATTTTTTTAATCTAAGCGAGATCCGTCTATGACACAAAACCTGACTGAAAAGGCACAAAAAGCCTTTGGGCTCTTTTCGCCCTTTATCAAAAATTATATTTATCAAAACGGTTGGAACGAACTGAGAGAAGTTCAGATCGAAGCGGCAGAAAAAATCTTTTTTACCGAGGACCATCTTCTCATTTCATCCGAAACCGCATCCGGCAAAACAGAAGCCGCTCTCTTCCCCATTCTTTCCCTTATGGAAAAGGAATCTTTTGAAAACTTTTCCGTGCTTTATATCTCACCTTTAAAATCCCTGATCAACGATCAATTTTCCAGAATGGAATATCTCTTGAACGAAAGCGGTCTGCCTGTTTACCGTTGGCACGGAGATGTTTCGAAAGGTCACAAGGATGCATTTTTGAAAAACCCGGGCGGTTTGATTCAAATCACTCCCGAATCTTTGGAAAGCATGCTGATCAATCGGGCAAATGATATTCCACGCCTTTTCGGCAGTGTCAAATTTATTATCATAGATGAAATTCATGCACTAATGGGATCTGACCGGGGCGGTCAAATTCTCTGTCAAATGGAACGGATCGGAAAATTGATCTCATATGAGCCGAGAAGAATCGGCCTTTCCGCTACCATCGGCAAGCCCGAAGAATGCGGCTTATGGCTGAAAGGTGCAAGCGATCGAAATTGCAGCATTGTTCAAATCAAATCAAAAGATTATTCCTGGAAGCTGGGTCTTGAGCATTTCTATATCACCGAGGAAGGTGAAGAAAAAGCATTCAGCCCTGCAGACACCTTTATATACAATGCTACAAAGGGCGAAAAAT
>JAZUOK010000174.1:0-2516 GCA_045604665.1 Eubacteriales bacterium
CTTCCAGCGCATCAAAAAACTCTTTATTCATTTTCGTTTCCTTTCCTGTTTACAAGATTATATCTCTTCTACAGTTACAATTTTTGCGACCGCATCTTTTTTAAATTTCTTTTCTTCTCCCTCAAGGGACAAAACAAATTCGTCACCTTCAAACCGAAGAAGATTTCCTACAAAGCTCTTTTGTCCGTCGATGGGTGCATACAAACGGACCGAAACCTTTTCTCCCTGATAGAATTTAAAATGCTCGGGGCGAGTCAGATTTCTCTCAAGACCTGCAGAGGATACCTCCAAATAATACATTTCCTCAATGGGGTCCTCTTCATCCAAAATGGGGCTGAGAATACGGGATACCTTTTCGCAGTCATCCAGATCAATGGGCTTTGACCGATCGGGATTTTCGATGGTTACAAGAAGGTTGAAATCCGCACCCTCCTTATAATAATCCACATCCCAAAGCAGATACCCTGCCGTCTCCACAGGACCGCGGATCAGGTCCTCAACTTTTGCCGCGATTTTACCGCGTCCTTTTTTCTCTACCAAAGTTTACCTCACAAAAAAAGCTTCTCATAGCAAAGCGAGTAGAGTGGAAATCCACTCTACTCCCTTACAATACTATTACTATAGGTATACTTTACCATATTCCTTTGAAAAAATCAAGTGTTTTTCGTTTTTTTCTTCACATATTCTATTGTAAGATGAAAAAAAATATGCTAAAATGTCCCTATCAATTTTTGGAGGAAAAGAAAATGTTCCCAAAATACAAAAGAATCCTTTGTTTGGCTCTTTCCCTTCTTCTTTGTCTTTCCTTCTGTGCTTGTAAAAAAGAAGCCCCCCCTGCCGAAACGGAAGGAGCGCAAAAAAACGAAGATACAAAAAAACCGTCTGCTTCCACCCCCGAAGATTCCGATTTTATAGCAGATGAAGAGCTTCTTTACGATATGAATACCTGGCTGGGCAGAGGCGACAGCGGAAAACTGGAGCAAAAAGGCGATTATAAGATCACCGAGCTCAAAAGCCAAAAAGATCTTGAACCCTATAAGGATTATATGTACTTCCTTTCCCAAGAGGATATTGATTCTCTCTTCACCGAAAAAAACGGAAAGTGCATTTTGGTTGAGCTGACCGGAATGACCGAGCATACCCTATACGGCACCGCATCGGTCCTTAGAGAAGGAGATAACATTACCGTGTATGTCTCCGTGGAAGAGTATGAAGAAGAAGTCCTTCCCTTGCACACTTATTTTCTCCTTCACTTCCCCGGCAAGATCTATACAGACGAAAAGATCCAGCTGGCATTCGTGGAAACCTACTAATAAAAAAATCCTGTCTTTCGACAGGATTTTTCTTTTTATTTGGAAAGTGCCTTCTTGCACTGATCGATATAGACCGCAGCCATAGAAGCAAAGCCATGGTTTAAACTGCAGCTAAGCATAGAATGCTCCCAAAGGGTTCCAGTAAGGCGTGCCATGCCAAGGAAGAAGTCGCGGCACTCTTCAAGAACCTGCTCATAAAAGCCTTCCCGAATGAGGATTTCAAGACGAAGATAATTTCCTACGATGGCATTGGAGGGATAAACGGTGGGATGGGTTTTCTTTGCATCGCGCTTGGGCCCGAAGGTAGTTCTGAGAAGCTCAAAAAGCGCAGGATAATCTTTTCTATCCGCTGTTTTAAAGTAGAAGGCGTAGTATTGACAGGTTTCGGTGGTATGACCGGTTCTGATCGCCTTTCCTTCTTCGTCACGGATCATATTTTCTTCAAAGAAGGTACCGTTCCAAGACATTTTACGAATGGTAGCACGCATTGCTTCCGCTTTTTCCGAAAGCTGCGGCATATCGTAAAGCTCTGCCACCGCCTCAAGGGCTGCTGCCCAAAGCATATTGCTGGGGAAGTTGATCCCTGCTACATAACTTTCATCGTTGCACATGCTCCACTCTACAAATACCCAGCTCTCCAGATTTTCAAGAAGTCCAAATTCATTTTCATAATTCTTGAAGAACTCCAGAAGCCCCATGACCCGAGGCTTTGAATTGCGGCGCATCTCTTCATCTCCGGTACGCTTCACATACGCCAAAAGCTCTAAAATGTACCACATACTCCAGTTGGGGATGTGTCTGCCGTTGGGCTGATCACAGGGATAGCACATAGGAACCATTCCACGGGGCAGAGTAGGTCTTTGTCCGCAAAGGGCATAGTTCTCAAGAAAGCTCTTTTCTACTAAATTCTTGCCGGTCAGATGCGCCTCCGTTCTGCCGGTAAAATAGCTGTCGCAAAGCCAGCCAGCCCGTTCTCTGGAGGGGCAGTCGGTCAAAACATCCACCGCATTTTGCGCGAAGGTGTTAACGGCAGCATCCACGATCAGATTCAATTCCTCGTCACCGTAATCATAGGAAAAATCTTCTGCATCGGGGTTTTCATAGGTGAGCATTGCAAAGTCGCAAATCTCCGCACTGCCGCCCATTACGGCAAGACAGGCAAATTTTGCACTGTTTGCTTCAAAGTTTAAAAGATGGTATTCC
>JAZUOK010000175.1:0-2994 GCA_045604665.1 Eubacteriales bacterium
CCCGTACGCCTGGCAGGCACCACCGTTTCCCGAGCAACGCTCCACAACGAGGATTTTATTCGGGAGAAGGATATCCGCATCGGCGACAGCGTCGTGGTAAGAAAAGCAGGGGAGATCATCCCCGAGGTCCTTCGGGTGGAAACAGGAAAAAGATGCGAAAATTCCGTTCCCTTCACATTCCCCGAGACCTGCCCTTCCTGCGGAGAAAAGGTATTCCGCGATCCGGATGAGGCGGCCATTCGCTGTACCAATGCTGCTTGCCCTGCGCAGCTGGAGCGAAACATCTTCCACTTCGCCTCCAAAGGGGCTATGAACATTGACGGTATGGGCCCTGCAGTGGTAAAAGCCTTTTTAAAAGAAAACATCATTCATGGAATCTCCGACCTTTATTCCTTCGACGCTCAAAGTGCCGCGCAGATCGAGGGTCTGGGCGAAAAAAGCATTGAGAAATTAAAGATCTCCATTGAAAATTCAAAATCCCTTTGTCTGTCCCGACTGATCTACGCCCTTGGCATTCGCAATATCGGCGAAAAAACTGCCCTCGCCCTGGCAAGACATTTCGGCAATATGGATAACTTAAAAAATGCGACGGTGGAAGAGCTTTGCACCCTCCCCGATATCGGAAAGGTTTGTGCAGAGAGCATCGTGGACTTTTTCTCTCATGAAAAAACCGAAGAGATCTTGGAAGAATTAAGATCCGTAGGCGTAAATTTTTCCTTTGCCGGAAAAGCGCAAGGGACTGCCCTTCAAGGTAAGACCTTTGTTCTTACAGGAACCCTTCCCACCTTAAAGAGAGATGAGGCGGCAAAAATGATCGAGGATGCAGGGGGCAAGGTCTCCGGCTCCGTTTCCTCCAAAACAAGCTTTGTAGTGGCAGGCGAGGCGGCAGGATCGAAGCTGAAAAAAGCAAATGACCTTGGGATTCCCGTGTTAAACGAAGAAGAGCTTCTTCAAATGCTTGAAAACAAGTAACAAAAAGTAACAAAAGCGACTCGAAGCGAGTCGCTTTTTTCATGCTTTTCATCCCCTTTTCACAAAAAAATGAAATAAATTCACATTTTTTGCAAAAAACACTTGCATTCCGACAAAATATAAGATATAATACGGGGGAAAATTTGGATTTCCGGTTGAAGATTGCAGGAAAAGGCTTTTGCCTACCGAAGGAGTAACACTCTCAGGTTTCCCTTTTTCGGGATGAGGACTGCCATCTGACGGAACTTTGGAGAAGCTCATTAAATTGAGTGCCGAAGGTGCAAAGCGCTATGCGCGAATCTCTCAGGCAAAAGGACAAAGTTAATTTCTTTTTTTAAGGCTTTATTGCCTTCCTTTTTGTTTTGTGTAGGATCGTGCTGTGCGGCGCGGTCCTTTTTTATTTCATTTTTATTTTCAGGAGGAATTATGTTAGAAACAATCACCAAAGTAAACGGTGCCGTCAACGGCTTCGTGTGGGGTATGGTAGGCCTTGCACTGCTCATCGGTACCGGTATTCTGATGACCTTTGTCACCAAATGGTTCCAGGTAGGCCGTATCGGTCACTGGTGGAAGGAAACCATCGGCAGTCTTTTTGACAAAAAAGTAATCGGCCACACCAAGGAAAAAGGCTCCATCTCCCCCTTCCAGGCCCTTTGTACCGCTCTTGCCGCAACGGTAGGTACCGGTAACATCGCAGGTGTTGCCGCAGCCATTTCCATCGGCGGTGCAGGTGCCGTGTTCTGGATGTGGGTTGCCGCATTCTTCGGTATGATGACAAACTTTTCCGAAAACGCCCTGGGTATCTATTTCCGTCGTCGCAATGTAAACGGCGAGTGGTCCGGCGGTGCTATGTATTATCTTCAGGACGGTCTGGGCGCGAAAAAAGGCTGTAAGAAGCTTGGCAAAGTCCTTGCCATTCTCTTCTCCTTCTTTACTATGCTCGCCGCGTTCGGCATCGGTTCTATGGGTCAGGTCAACAAGATCGTTGCCAATGTTGCCGCAGCATTCGATGTAAAATCTCTTTCTTCCATTGAAGTGTTTGGCGGCGTTTCCCTTTACAACATTATCCTCGGCGCTGTAGTTATGGCACTTACCGCAGTGATCACCCTTGGCGGTGTGAAGAGAATTGCAAATGTTGCAGAAAAAATCGTTCCCTTCATGGTGGTTCTCTTCGTTCTTGGCTCTCTTGCCATTATCTGCATCAACTACAACGCGATCATCCCCGCATTCAAAGCCATCTTCGTGAACGCATTCTGCCCCGAAGCTTTCGTTGGCGGCGGCATCGGTACCGTAATCTCCAAGGTTATGACCCAGGGCTTCAAGCGTGGCGTCTTCTCCAACGAAGCAGGTCTTGGTTCCTCCGTTATGGTTCACTCTAACTCCACGGTAAAAGAACCTGTAAAGCAGGGTATGTGGGGTATCTTCGAAGTATTTGCCGATACTATGGTGGTTTGTACCATGACCGCACTTGTAGTTCTTACCTCCGGCGGTCTTAACGGCGGTGTATTCAATGCAATTACCGGTGAAATCCAGAACGGCCTTTCCGACGCAACCCTCGTTGGCGGCGCATTCGATACCGTGTTCCCCTGGTTCGGCATCGGTTCCAAATTCGTTGCCATCGCAATGTTCCTCTTTGCATTTACCACCGTTCTCGGTTGGAGCCACTACGGCGCAAAGGCTTGGGAGTATGTATTCGGCGCAAAGAGCGTCGTGGTATTTAAGATCATCCATGTTTGCACCATTATGTTCGGCGCAGTAATGACCTCAACTCTTGCTTGGGACATTTCCGACACCTTCAACGGTCTGATGATGTTCCCCAACTTGATCGCAGTGGTAACCCTTTCTCCCTTGGTAGCAAAGATCACCAAGAACTATGTTGACCGCAAAATCAAGAAGAAAGATGTTGCTCCCATTCTTTCCTTCGATCCTGAGATCCAGAAGGAAATGGAAGAAAACCTCGACAAATAAAAAAACGCACAAAAAAAGACTTGCCGCTTGGCAAGTCTTTTTTTGATGAAATAC
>JAZUOK010000176.1:0-3002 GCA_045604665.1 Eubacteriales bacterium
CGACATGGCTACGATCCGACTTGGTCCGCATCGCACGCACCCATCAATTCCTTGGTCACATTCATGGTCATGTGGATCACATCCAAAAAGCCTGACTGCATTTTGCCGGGATCCAAAATATCCGCCGCCTTTTCCACAGGGCCGTTTACTGCAATGGCCTCGCCGATCTCGCCGGTCCATTCATCAATAAGATTGGCATTGTAAATAACCTTGGAGAAGGACACATCCATCATGTGCTTCATCACCATAGCAAAAGCCTTATTGATATAAAGCTGATTGTCCACAAGGTTCGTTGCCGCCGCCTGACCGTGATAGGAATTTTTCACAAGCTCCCAGTTCATCAAAACAACAGGGTAAAAATGAAGGCCGGTATCTCTTTCGGGAACCACCTCAAGGCTTCGGCAGCTCTTGCGGAAACGAACCGTTCCGTCTTTTTTGTAAAGACAGATCACATAGCTTGCCTTGGTGCCTTCGATCTCCTTTTTGCCGTAATCGCCGCTTTGCTCCGTTACATCCTGATCGGGAACGATCTTTTCCGCTTCTTCTTCCGAAGCACCGTTTTCTATAGCCTCAGATCGAAGCCTCGATACCAGATCTCTTCCGGTGAGAAGAATATAGGGCTGATCCTCCACCTCGGGGGTATTTACATCCCCGAAAAACACCTGCGTGCTATCCACAAGAGTCGTAACGAAATCCCCCGAAAAGCCCTGGGCTGTTTTGCGACGGGGATCCCAATAAACATAAAGGAACATATCTCCCGTGATCGCCGCATCCAAAATACCTTTTGTCAAAAGATGATCGATCTTATCCCGATCAAAGCGGTAGTTGGCATAACGGGTGAGAAGCCGACAGGCCTCATCGATCCGTCCTCTTTTTTCTTTGTTTTGCAGGATATCAATTCCCTCTGCTGCAAAATGAAGGGATATTTTTTGGCTCATAATGGTGGAAACAAAATAGTTCAGCACTCGCTTGAACAAATTGAACACCGGCGTGGGAAGATCTCCCTTTTCCACACCCTGCCATTGATCTCCCCGATAAAAACGCTCATTTCGGTTGACTGTGTCGTAAAGAGAGATCTGTCTGTTATACCCTCTCCCCTTTTCCAAGCGTTCGAAATCTTCGGTGAGATGCATCTTGTCTGATTTCATATTTTCCTCCTTCGTGATTTCTTTGGCCAGAGCATAACAGGCAGCAGTACTGACACGCAATGACAATTTTATTTTTCTTTCATTTCATTGAGGCAAAAAAAATCCCAAGTGTCCGAAAACACTTGGGTTTTTGTATGTATTTTTTTATTTGATATGCTTGAAATTTCCGAAGATCTCATTGGCCTGTGTTACATTGGCAAAGGATCCGGGATAGTCAGCAATGATATTTCTTAATTTTGCGATCTGATGCTTGTTGATGATGCAAACCACCATTTTCATCTCCCGACCGGAATACATTCCTACCGCAGGAAGGACTGTCACACCGTGGTGAAGCTTATCCATGATTTCCCTGGACATTTTGTCGTAATCGGAAGTAATGATCTCAAACTTCAATTGTTCTTTTCCGCCACGCAAAATGGAATCGGAAACCTTGCTGGTAAGGAAGGAATACAAAATACAAAGGATCACAGGCTCAAGCTTGTAGTCATACACAAAATAAGAGGCTCCTGCCACCGCACAATTCATTCCGAAAATGATCCATACCAGATTGGTTTCCGGTCTCTTTTCGTGAACACAGGCAGCGGCAATATCCGTACCTCCCGTGGATCCCCCGGCGCGAATCACCGTGCCGTAAATAAAGCCGTTGATCACACCTGCCGTCAGCGGTGCCAGAATCACGCTGCTTTCCGTTTTATAAATAAAGGGAGTCAGATCCAAGCCGTACTGAAAGAAAAGCAAAAACAAAGAAAAGGCAAGAGAAAAAACAAAGCTTTTCAGCGCAAAATCACGATCCAGCATAAAAAACGCCATCATACAAAGAGGGATATTGATCAAAAGGCTCATATAACCCACACTGAAATTCAATTTGTATTGAATCATTGTGGCAATGCCGTTGAGCCCTGCAGGCGCAAAGGCATTTTCCAGGATCAGGATCCGATAATTCAGTGCCATCAAGCACGCCATGGCGATCACTGCCGCATAGGCTAAGATCTTCTTTTTTACTGTTTTTTTCATCGTACACCTCGCAAATTGGCACTTGATTTTTTTCTTTTTTCCGCTATACTATCTATAACGAGTTTGAATCATTTTTGAAAACTTTATAACTTTATGAAATAGGTGGCGCTTCATGGACATCAAAGTTTTGCGTAATTTTGTGGAAATCATCGATTCCGGATCTTTGACGGCTGCATCCAAAAAGCTTTTTATCGCTCAACCTGCACTTTCCAATCAGTTAAAGGCCTTGGAAAAAGAACTCCACATCACCCTGATCGAGCGCAATTCGCGCCATCAGAGATTGACCGATGCCGGCAAGCTCTTTTATGACAGAGCCAAAAGCATTATTATTTTGGAAAACAATATGTTCAGCGAGATCTCTGATGTTCGCGAAGGAGAGATCGGTTCTTTGAGAATCGCTACCATTCAATCCGCAGAGATCAATCTGCTTCAAGAGATCATTCCTCTTTTTGTCAAGCAGTACCCCGGAGTCACCTACGAGATCATTGAAAGAGAGAGCGAAGAGATCCTTCGCCTTTTGGAGGACGGCGAGGCAGAGATCGGTGTTATGAGTTCTCCCTTTCCCGTCAGCCCCGATATGGACATTTACCACATCAGCGACGAGAACCTTGTCTGTGCCTACGATCCCGATGCCTTTTCCTTTGATGCCGACGGGGAGGAGATCTCCCTGCACGATCTGAAAGGAAAACCGCTTTTGATCATTCAGCGATATGAAAAAATGTTCTTTTCCCTCTGCGAAAAGGAGCTCTTTTACCCCAATATCCGTGCAAGAAACAAACAATTGACCCTCAATTTAAAATGGGCAGAGGCCGGTCTCGGCATCGCCATTGTCCCGGAAAG
>JAZUOK010000177.1:0-8065 GCA_045604665.1 Eubacteriales bacterium
CGCAGGGGAGTGATCGGGTCTGAGAGCAGACAGCAAAGAAGCGAGATTTTCGGGAAGATTTGCAAGCTTTCCGCCGCGAACCGGTTCCATGACCCAGATGGGAATGTTCTTTTTATTTAAAAGTTCAACCTTTGCCGCAGCATTTTGCAGAGTCCAATCCAAGTAATTTAACTGGATCTGACAAAACTCCATTATGTGGCCGTATTGATCCAAAAATTTTGTCATAATGGGAAGACCGCCGTGGGTGGAAAAGCCCAGATGACGGATCCTGCCTTTTTTCTTTTGCTCCACAAAATAGTCAATAATGCCGTACTCCGGATCGGTATAGGTTTTGTAGGAGTTTTCAAATACATTATGAAGAAGATAAAAGTCAAAGTAATCGGTTCCGCATTTTTTCAGCTGTTCTTCAAAAATTTCCGCAGGGTGATAATCGCTCATAATTTGATGACCGGGAAATTTATCTGCAAGAAAGTATGATTCTCTCGGATATTCGGCAAGAATTTTCCCCAGGACCTCTTCCGATTTTCCGCCGTGATAAGGGTAGGCGGTATCGAAATAATTGACGCCGTTTTCCATGGCAAAATGTATCATTTTCCGAAGAAGCTCTTCGTCAATATCGGCGGCACTTCCACCTTCCATAACGGGCAGGCGCATACAGCCAAATCCCAGAAGGGGAAGGGTCTTTCCTTTGAAATCTCTCTTGATCATAAATTTCTCCTTTGTGTGCTTTTTATCATCATAACACAAAAGGAAATGTTTTTCAATAAAAAAGCCGCTTTCCGAAGAAAGCGGCTTTGTTGTTTTTTTTTAGATCTGGGGATATTTTACCTTTTCGGGAAGGCCGCTTGCACAGGATTTTACAACTGCGTTACATACGGCAACGGTAGATGCGCCTTCCATGGGGCTGATTGCCATGGGTTCTTCATTAATAAGAGCGTCTACGAACATTTTCAGCTCTCCCACCATGTTGTGGCCTGCAATGGTAACGGGAATCTGCTGAGGAACATTGTATGCAGCTCTGGGGTATGCAGGATGCTGTTCTTCACCGGCAAAGTAGGTGAGGTAGTTGCTTCTGTTGTCACAGATGATGGTACCCTTTGTACCGTAGAGAACGGTTCTCATGGTGTACTCTCTCTTACAACCAATGGAGGTAAGGACTTTGCCGTTCACATTATTGGGGAATTTCATAACGGCGATGCAGCAGTCGTCAACGGGCCAGTCGGTAAGACACTTGTGGTTGGAAAGTGCATAAACCTCGGTGGGATCCCCTGCGATCCAGCGGAGAAGGTCAATTGCGTGGCAACCGCCGCCGATCACAGCGTGTCTGTCGGGGTCAACTCTCCAGTCGCCGTAGCCGCGAGCTATGCTGTAGTCGTGTGCATATTCGCTTTCTACAAAGAAGAGTTCGCCGATCAGGCCCTCATCAACCATTTTCTTTGCTTTTCTGAAAGCAGGAGCGAAACGGGAAACCTGACCTACCATCAGTTTTCTGCCGGTCTCTTTTTCAACTCTCATCATTTCTTCGCATTCTTCTACAGTAAGAGCCATGGGCTTTTCGCACATAACATCTTTGCCGTCGCGAAGGAAAGCAGCGGTCATTTCAAGGTGAAGCTTGTCGGGAGTTGCAACGATGGCAGCGTCTACATTGCTGTCACCAAGGAAATCTTTCCAGTTGGTGGTGTGTTTTACGGGATTATACTTTTCAACGATCTTGGGAAGAAGCTCGGTGTCAATGTCACATACACCGTAAAGATTGGTGTTGTCGTTTCCTACAACAGCCTTGATGTGAGGTTCGCCGATACGGCAACCGATTACTACGATATTCAGTATTTTATTGCTCATTTTAAAAATCCCCTTTCAATTTTTGTAATTCTACTTTATCATCAAAATGTTTGTATTTCAAGTTCGATTTGTTGGCGATATTCTTCATTTTGTTAGAAAATGCCCGTGTTTTAGACGGGCATTTAAAAACTTTATTAGATTTTGTTGGGATAAACAACCTTTTCCATCTGGCCGGTAGCACAGGATTTTACAACTGCGCGGCAAACGGCAACGGTGGAAGCGCCTTCCATGGGGCTGATGGGGAAGGGCTCGCCTGACATAAGAGAATCCAGGAACATCTTAAGCTCGCCTACCATGTTGTGGTGAGCGATGCCGACGGAAAGTTTCTGAGGAACGGTAAAGCTCTTCTTTTCAGCGGGAAGGAATGCAGGATGATTTTCTTCACCTGCAAAATAGGTAAGATGATCGCTGGTGTTGTCACAGATGATAGTACCCTTTGTACCGTAAAGAACGGTTCTCATGGTATAGTCTCTCTTACAACCGATAGAGGTGAGAACCTTGCCGTTAACACCGTTGGGGAACTTCATAACGGCGATGCAGCAGTCATCAACGGGCCAATCGGTAAGACACTTGCGGTTGGAAAGAGCAAAAACATCCGTGGGATCGCCTGCGATCCAGCGGAGCAGGTCGATCGCGTGGCAACCGCCGCCGATCACAGCGTGTCTGTCGGGATCAACTCTCCAGTCACTTGCACCGCGTGCATGGCTGTAATCGTGTGCATATTCGCTTTCTACAAAGAAGAGATCGCCGATCATGCCGGCCTCTACCATTTTCTTTGCTCTTCTGAAAGCAGGGCAGAAACGGCCTACTTGACCTACCATCAGTCTTCTGCCGGTTTCTTTTTCAACTCTCATCATTTCTTCGCATTCTTCCACAGTAAGAGCCATGGGCTTTTCACACATAACATCTTTGCCTGCACGAAGGAAAGCGGCGGTCATTTCCAGGTGAAGCTTATCGGGGGTTCCGACGATGACAGCTTCTACATTGGGATCATCCAGAAACTCTTTCCAGTTGGTGGTATATTTTTCAGGGTTGTTTTCTTTTACGATTCTTGCAAGGAGTTCCTCATTCAGATCGCAAACACCGTACAGATTTGCATTGGGATTTTGCACAATTGCTTTGATGTGAGGTTCACCGATCTTACAACCGATGACAGCAATATTAAATACTTTTTGTTTTACATTATTGGTTTCCATTTTTTTTAAATCTCCTTTCGGTTCCTTGTACTTCCACTTTATCATCACAATGTTTGTGTTTCAAGGTCGATTTGTTGGTTAAAATCGTCATTTTGTTTTTGTTTTTTGAATTTGATTAGCACAGTTGATAATTTTGGGTGTTTTTTTTGTCTAAATTTCACAATTCTTGTCTTTTTCTGTTTTCATAGAAAGAAATTATGTTATAATAATATCGTCAATTTGTTATGGATTTCTTTGATTTGTTAGGAAAATTAAGTCACTGTGTTTGAAAGGGGGACTTAAAATGGCTCGTATTGAAAAGTTTATTCGATCTCAAAGAGAACTGCCCTTGGCACTCTTTTGTACCAGAGAACAAAATGTTGCAGGATCCATCTATGGTCCTGTGATCCGAGATGTATATATTTTTGAGTGCTGTACTCAGGGAAGAGGCTCCATCATTGTAAATGGTAAGGAATTTTTCTTTCAGGAAGGGGATTTTTATGTTCTTTTTCCGGGAGATGCTGTGGGTCACACCTGTGATAAGGAACATCCCCGAGGAGGCTATTCCTGCTATGCCTGCGGCTTAACGCTTCGCCATATGCTTGCCCGTGCCGGAATTAATTCTACACAGCCCTTTGCATCGAAAGAGCTTTATCCAAAACTGCTGGAAGAGATGAAGGCGATGTATGCGATGAATAAAGAAGATGATCCCGGTGCGGAGCTTCGCCGTACGGCGTATCTTTATCGCATCTTAGGCGAGATTTTGCGCGACGGAAAGGAACGCAGCCGTGACAGCCTCATACAAAAAGCGGTGGATATTATGGAGACCCGCTATTTTGAAGATATCAGCGTAGAGGATCTAAGCAACGAGGTAGGCCTTGAAAGAAGTTATTTTTCTACCTTCTTTAAGGATCGAACGGGTTTTTCTCCTCATCGATATCTTACCCGTCTTCGGATTCAGAAAGCCTGTGCTTTGATGGACCAGAGCGATCTTGCAGTTTTTGAGGCGGCGGAATCGGTGGGGCTTGACCCTCAAAATTTCTCAAGACTTTTCAAAAAAGAGATGGAAATGACCCCTCTTCAATACAAAAAAAGAGAAAACAGATAAAAACAACTGCCGATAAGAGTTTTTTCATTCAGCTTTTTCCAGAAAAAAGCAAAAAACTTATTGACATACGGCAAAAGATGAATTATAATAAAGTTTAGTCGTGAAGACTGGTTTGTTTTATCTCTTCGCTAAGTGCAAAGGGAGGGAAAAAGATGGCAGAAGTTAGAGTTAAAGAAAACGAATCGCTCGACAGTGCTATTCGCAGATTTAAGCGCCAGTGCGCCAGAAGCGGTGTATTAAGCGAACTTCGCAAGCGCGAGTGCTATGAAAAGCCCAGCGTTAAGCGTAAGAAGAAGTCTGAAGCTGCAAGAAAGCGCAAGTACAAATAAGTTTGCGGGATAGCGCAACAAACGGCATTTTGCCGTTCCTTGCCTGACCGGCAGGAAGTAATGCCAATTCCGACCACATTGTGGCGGAATTGGCTTTTATAATTTAGAATACAATTTAGTCAGAGTATATATTAGGAGGAAATTATGAATCAGATCAAAGTTGGTATCATCGGTGCTACCGGTATGGTAGGGCAGAGATTCATTACTCTTTTGGAAAATCATCCCTATTTTCAGATTGCAGGACTTTTCGCCAGTGCAAGAAGTGCAGGGAAGACCTACGGAGAAAGTGTAAAGGGCAGATGGAAGATGCAGACCCCTCTCTCCGAAAAAATTGCCGCGATGCCTGTTTACGATGCAGCAGATATTCCTGCAATCGCAAAGAGCGTTGATATGGTATTTTGCGCAGTCAATATGCCCAAGGAAGAGATCCGCATTTACGAAGAAAATCTTGCCAAAGCGGAGATCCCCGTTGTTTCCAACAACAGCGCAAACCGTATGGTGGCGGATGTTCCCATGATGATTCCCGAGGTAAACCACGGGCATGTAGAAGTGATTGAACAGCAGAAGAAGAGACTTGGCACCAAGCGCGGTTTTGTTGCTGCAAAGCCCAACTGCTCCATTCAGAGCTATGTTCCCCTCATTCAGCCCTTGATGGAGTTTGAGCCTACTGAAGTATTTGTTACCACTTATCAGGCAATTTCCGGTGCAGGCAAGACCTTTAATGAATGGCCCGAAATGCTGGATAACATTATCCCCTTTATCGGCGGTGAAGAAGAAAAAAGTGAAAAAGAGCCTCTTAAGATTTGGGGTAAGGTTGGCGAAAACGGAATCGAGGCCCTTGACAGCCTGACCATTTCCGCTCAATGCCTGCGTGTTCCTTGCAGTGACGGACATATGGCCGCAACCTTTATTCGCTTTAAGAACAAGCCCACCAAGGAGCAGATCCTTGCAAAGTGGAAGGAATACAAGTCCCTTCCTCAGGAACTCGAGCTTCCTTCCGCACCGAAGCAGTTTATTACTTATTTTGAAGAGGAAAATCATCCTCAGACGGGTCTTGATAGAATGACTGAAAACGGTATGGGTATTTGTGCAGGCAGACTGCGTGAAGACCCCATCTACGACTACAAATTCGTAGGCCTTTCTCACAACACCCTTCGCGGTGCGGCCGGCGGTGCGGTAGAAGTGGCAGAGCTTCTCTTCCGCCTCGGCTATTTTGACAGATGAATACCCCTCTTGCACAACGCCTTCGTCCGCAAGACCTCTCTGAGGTTTGCGGACAAAAGCATATATTGGGAGAAAAAGCGCCTTTAAGCCGTCTTTTGGCAGCAGGAAAGATCAGCAATATGATCTTTTACGGTCCGTCCGGTGTAGGAAAGACCACTGTTGCAAAGATCATTGCACAAAAAGCAGGCTTGCCGTTCCGTCAGCTGAATGCCACCGTAGCACAGGGAAAGGACATCAAAGAAGTTCTTGCGGAAACGGAAGGCTTGGAAGGCTTGAACGGGATTCTTCTGTATTTGGATGAGATTCAGTATCTGAATAAAAAGCAACAGCAGACCCTTTTAGAGTATATTGAAGACGGCAGGGTAACCTTGATCGCCTCCACGACGGAAAATCCTTACTTCTATGTATATAAGGCAATTCTTTCTCGTTGTGCCGTTTTTGAATTTAAGCCCCTTAAGCCCGAAGAGATCCGAGAGAATCTTCTTCGCGGCCTTGCGGTCTTAAATGAAGAGAACAAAACGGAAAAGACCGTTTCAAAAGAAGCCCTGGAGCATATTTCCGTCTCTTGCGGCGGCGATGTCCGCGCCTCGCTGAATTTCCTTGAGCTTTGTTATTATGTGGCAGAAGAGGAGATCACCGAGGAAGATGCAAAGTCTTGTGCGCAGAGAAATCTGATGGCCTATGATCGGGGAGGAGATGATAAGTACGAGCTTCTTTCCGCCCTGCAGAAGTCTATTCGCGGAAGTGATGAAAATGCTGCGGTGTTTTACCTTGCAAAGCTTTTGGAAATGGGTGATCTGCAAGGCGCTTGCCGAAGACTTATGGTGATCGCATCCGAGGATATAGGGCTTGCGTATTCTCAGGCAGCTGTTATTGTAAAAAGCTGTGTGGATTCCGCTTTGATGCTTGGAATGCCCGAGGCAAGAATCCCTCTTGCTCATGCGGCTGTTCTTCTTGCCACCCTGCCCAAATCCAATTCTGCTTATATGGCTTATGCCAAGGCGGCAGAGGATATAGAAAAAGGCCTTGGAAGAGATATGCCATCCAGACTGAAAAACAATCACTTTTTCGGTGTAGGGGATCGGAAGGATGCGTATCTTTATCCTCACGACTATCCAAACCACTGGACTGCGCAGCAGTATTTGCCCGATGATCTGAAGGACAGAGTTTATTATGACTTCGGAGAGAATAAGGCAGAGCAAGCAGCCAAAGCCTATTGGGAAAAAATCAAGAAAAAATAAAAAGAAAGCCGAAAGGCTTTCTTTTTTTATCGTTTGGTTTTCTTTTTATTCAGTTCCCAGGATTTTGTTTTGCTAAGCTCATAAAACAGAGCAAGGTAACTTTGATGTCGGCTTTCGGCAATATTTCCCTTATGTACTTCTTCCAGAATCTTGCACCCGTCTTCCGTTTGATGGGTGCATTTTGTATATTTGCATTTTCCTAAAAGAGGCTCAAACTCAGGAAATGTAAAGGCGAGATCCTCTTTTTCCATAAAGAAGAAGCGGTCAAAATCCAAAAGAGAAAAACCGGGTGTGTCTGCAACATAGATGGGCTCTTCTTTCCCTAAAAGGTGGGAAATATCATAAAGTGTACTCTGACGGGTCGTGTGCTTGCCACGGAGCGTTTTTTCACTCAATGCGCCTGTTTGGGTAGCTAGATGAGGAAAAAGTGTATTGATCAGAGTGGATTTCCCAACACCGCTTGCACCTGCCAAAGCACAGATCGTGCCTTTGATACAGGGATAAAGGAGGTTTTTGGTTTCCTCTTCTTCTAAATTGGAAACGGCAAAAGCGGAAAAACCTGCATTTCGGTAAAGGGTACAAAGTTCTTCAGCTTTCACGGGGTCCAGTTCCTTTTTTGTGAAAACAAGAACAGTTTCAATGTCGTTGTGACGGGTGATGGAAAGGAGCTTATCAATAGAAAGGAGAACGGGCTCCGGATCCTTTACTGCCGCTACAAGGAACAGGGTATCTAAGTTTGCAAGCGGAGGGCGGATCAAAACATTTTTTCGGGGAAGAATTTCGGTAATGACGCCTCTTGCCCCTTGTTCCTTTTCTTTTTGCCCAAGGCCTTCGTCGGAAGAGATCTGAACAAGATCTCCTGCTACGGGACTGATTCCGCTTTTCCGAAAAGCACCTTTTGCAAAACAGCAAACCGTATCATCGGAGGTTTTTACGGTATAAAGACCGCCGCTGATGCTTATAATTCTGCCTTGCTCGTTCATTGGTTGGCTCCGGTGGGTGTTTCCGCGGGAGTCTGCTGATTAGGATCGGCAGGAGCTTCGGGTGCAGGTTCTTCCGGCTTTTCCTTAGGACCTAAGCTGATGACAAGATCTACCTCGGTATGCTTTTGAGCGGTGGATAAGTCGGATCGTAGCCATGTCGTTC
>JAZUOK010000178.1:0-3687 GCA_045604665.1 Eubacteriales bacterium
TGGGCGAACACAGTTCGCCCTTACGGAGACCTGTCGGGGGGGCCGGTTCCAGGAAAAGTAATTTTAATCGGAAGGAAAAATTTATATTTCTTTTATAAAAAGGGATTTGTTATGTTCTTTTGCAAGAAAGATCAAGGAAGATGTTCCGCGGCTTTTTCCGTCCCAGAAGCAAATGACCATATCGCAGTTTTCTACCATCTGAAGATTTCGTATGGGACCTGCTCCTTTTCCGAATCTTTTCCAGTCGGCGTGATATTGTTGCAGTTCAAAATTGTTTTCTTTTGCAAACCTTTCACCGATTTGATCCGCGCCCCTGCACCCTCCCGACAAGAAAATGAGCGTATAAGCTTCTCGGAGAGGATCAATGCATCTTTTGATATATTCTTTAGCTTCTTCGTAATTGGTATAGTCTCTGCATCCTGCAATAATAATTTTTTTGGTCATAATGTTTATTTCCCTATATATGTTTATATAAATATACATCTAATCAAGTGAATTGTCAATTCCATATATCTTCAATAAAATATATAAAAGAGGGGAAGAATGGAATTATGATCAGACTAACATTAGACAAAGCGTTGAAAGAATACGGCTTGACCCGATACGAATTGGCAAAAAGAACCGGAATACAATATCAAGTGATCGATCATTATTATAAGAATAAGGTAAAGCGTTACGACAGTGATGTTTTGGATCGGTTTTGTTTTGCCATTGGCTGTGAAGTTTCGGAATTAATTGAATATGTCAAATAAAAAAGAGCCGTAAGGCTCTTTTTTAGTGAAAAGTGAAAAGAAAAGGAAGGCATCAGCGTTAGCTGATGCCTTTTTTATGATTTGGATCTAAAAAACCTATGACTATTGAAAAATAACTTCGGATTATATTCCTTATTATCTCTTGTTAGTCCTCGTTTTTACAAGCGTTTAAAAGGCGTACCATCTCATCGGCGAATTTTTCGCCGGAGCCGGGTACGAAGCGGCAGTTCCAGGTTTCATACCCGCCGTGTTCATAGCCGATGGCAGAGGGAACATAGCCGTTGGAAGCGTGAGCCAGGGTACAGATAAAGGTGGTCTTAAAGGGAGAATTTTCTCGAACGAAAGATCCGTTCTCATGGAACATTTCGTAAGGCGCGGAAACGAAGGCGAGATCGCCGAAGGCAACGGCAGTAAAGGGAGCGTACTGGGTAGGCTTGAGATCCTTGTAATAGAAGGTAAAGGAAACCTCAGGTGCGCCTTTAAAGCCGAACTGTTCCAAAATATCGGTGGGGTAGCCTGTGGCGCCGCGTTCCTTGGAAAGTCTTACTACTTCACGAGCCTTCTCAAGGACTTCAGGTGTGCGAACCTTACACTCTGCAAGGTATTCGCTGTGCTGGATACGAAGCTTGCCAAGGGCAACCTTTTCTTCTGCGGCAAGGCACTTTCTTGCGCCTTCCATGAAGGCGTCGTCTGCATTGGGAACCTTTCTTTCTTTATCTTCGTCCAGTACGGCAACCTGGTTGATATTGGCACTTGCACCGTAGAAGAAGGCGAACTTGCAGTTCCATTCCTTCTCGGCACTTTCACGGAAGGGATGAATATAGTCTGCGGAAAACTGGCTGGGGTATTTTCTGTCTGCGCTGTAGTAGTGGGTCTGGAAGTTGATCAGAAGAATATCCTTTTTGTTTTCTCTTACAAAACGAATGGAGCGCATTTCGGGATCTGCTTCGGATTCGTGGGCGATGGGGTTGTCGGCTCTGGAGGGGTTCATTTTCCAAGTACCGTCTGCCAAAAGATAGCGGCGTACAAAGCCGATACCGGGCTGGTCTGCTTTTCCGGAGAAGGCTTCTTTGACGGGGTCAAGGTCACGAAGGGATTCTTCTACTGCAACCAGAAGCTGTTCTTTGTACTGGGCGTTCCATTTTTCGTAGCCGATACCGCGACCGTTGGGATCGGGTCCGCCTGCGTCGGGGGCAGAGTGGGAGTGGGTACAGCTGATGATCACATTTTCCTTGGGGATACCGAAGTTCTCCTCGATCATAGCCAGGGATTCTCTTGCAATGGGCTCGAACATCTTTTTCAGATCGGCGGTCATTACAAGGGCAATATTCTTTCCGTCGCAGAAAGCAATACAGGTAAGAAGAAGGCGGTCGTGTACGCCTGTGGCCGTTCCGCTGTTATAGGTAATGGGATCCGTTTCGGGAGTGCCGGAAATATCAGCGGCAGCGTATCCGACGGAAAATCCTTCGGGCAGGGTGATGTTTTTCTTTGTCAGTTTTTCCATTGTAATCTCTCCTTTCGTACCTTTTTTGAAAAAGGTACTGAAAAAGCTTTCGCCCTTTTAAAATTAAATTTGGGCGTTTATTTGTCAGGCACTTTTTTGAAAAAAAGTAACCCAAAAAACTTTCTGTTCTTTCTTTCGAAAAGAAAGAACCAAAGAAACTTCTTAAATAATAAAATATGAAGGGGATTTTAAACCAATTTTATCTTTTTTTAGTCGGAAGTTTTCTTTGCCTACTTTCTTTTTTCTAAAAGAAAGTAGGTTATTTTTTGCAGGCGTTTAAAAGGCGAACCATCTCGTCTGCAAACTTTTCGCCGCTGCCTGCTACAAAGCGGCAGTTGAAGGTCTCGTAAGAGCCGTGCTCGTAGCCGATGGCAGTGGGCACATACCCGTTTGCCGCGTGGGCGAGTGTGCAAATAAAGGTGGTGTCATAAGGGGATTTTTCTCGAACGAAAGAGCCGTTCTCGTGGAACATTTCGTAAGAGGCGGAAACGAATGCCACATCCCCAAAGGCAATGGCGGTAAAGGGGATCAGTTGAGTAGGCTCAAGATTCTTATAGTAAAGGGTAAAGCTTACTTCATTGGCATCCACAAAGCCGTATTTTTTCATCAGGGCTTTGCCTTCTGCAGTGCTTGATCCGAGCTTTGTGATCTCATCTGCCTGTGCGATCCTCTCGGGGGTACGGACCATACAGGTAGCAAGGTAGTCACTGTGCTGAATTTTAAGGCTGCCCACTTCAACCTTCTTCTCCTCGGAAAGGCAGTTTCCCAACCCGTCCATAAAGGCCTCGTCGGGATCTTCTGCTTTGTTGTCCTCAGGGAGCATGGCGATCTGATTGATATCGGCACTTGCCCCGGAAAAGTAAGCGAACAGGCAGTCAAATTCCTTCTGGGCACTTTCACGGAAGGGCCCTACAAAGTCTGCAGTGAATTGGTTGGGATATTTTTTCTCTGCACTGTAGTAGTGAGTCTGAAAGTTTACAAGAAGAACATCCTTCTTGTTTTCTCGGTCAAAGCGAACGGTGCGCATTTCCGGATCCGCATCGGATTCGTGGGCGAGGGGCTTCATACTTCTGGAAGGATTCATTTTCCAGGTGCCGTCGGCAAGAAGGTACCTACGGACAAAGCCGATACCGGGCTGATCTGCCTTGCCGGTGTAAACTTCTTTTACAGGGTCAAGGTCTCGCAGAGCTTCTTCTACTGCAACCAGAAGCTGTCTTCGGTACTGATAGGACCATTTGACATTTCCCGTACCCTTGCTTCCTGCGTCGGGCGCGCCGTGGGAGTGGGTGCAACTGATGATGATATTGGATTGGGGAATACCGAATTCCTGCTCGATCAGTTCCAGAGAGATCTTGCCCAGCTCCTCAAACATCTTCTTCAGATCGGCGGTCATCACAAGGAAGTCGGATCGTAGCCATGTCGTTCTGTGAG
>JAZUOK010000179.1:0-2199 GCA_045604665.1 Eubacteriales bacterium
ACCGCTTGGCCTCCGACTTCCCAAGGGTGCTGTAAAAAAAGCAGAACTTTTGGCGGCAGCTCTCGGTGTTTACAAGATCTATGTAAACGGCAAGGAGATCGCAAACGATTATCTTTCTCCCGGCTGGGTGGATTACAACAAAAAGATCCCCTTTATGCGTTACGATATTACACCCTTCCTTCAGGGAAACAATGCCATCGGCGTTGTTTTGGCAGACGGCTGGGCAGTGGGACACATCGGTTCTACCACTACCTTTAAGCGTACCAGCTACTCCGACCAGATCCAGTTCTGTGCTCAGATCGTAATTGAGTATGAGAACGGGGAAGGGGATGTGGTCAATACGGACGATTCCTGGCTTGCCACCCAAGGCGAGATCCGCAGATCCGATATTTATATGGGTGAATATGTGGATCACAGAATGTCCCTCGGCGATTTTTCCACCTACGATTATGACGATTCCAAGTGGGACCGTGCAGTGGAGGATCCCTTCCGTTTCCCCAGAAACATTTATCTGGAGGAAATGAAGCTTAATCCCATTGTGGTCAAGCATACATTTACCCCTGAAGTAATCAAGCGTGACAAAAATCTTACCGTGTACGATGTTTCTCAGAACATTGCAGGCGTTTTGCGCGTGAGAGTAAAGGGCGAAAAAGGATCCAAGATCGTTCTTCGTCACGGAGAACTTTTTGTGGACGGAAAGGTCTACACGGAAAATCTCCGTAAAGCCGAGGCTACCGACACCTACATTCTTTCCGGCGAAGGGGAAGAGGAATTTCGTCCTCTCTTTACCTTCCACGGTTTCCGCTTTGCGGAGATCACCACCGAAGGAAATGTAGAGGTGCTGAGCGTTGTAGCGGAAGCAATGTATTCCGATCTTGCAAAATCCGGCGAATTTTCTTGTTCCAATCCTCTTGTGAATCAGATCTTCTCCAATGTACTTTGGAGTCAGAGAGATAACTTTCTCGGTGTTCCCACCGACTGCCCTCAGAGAGATGAAAGACTCGGCTGGACAGCAGATGCACAGACCTTTGCCCAAACTGCCATGTATAATATGGACAGCAAGGTGTTTTATGAAAAATATCTTGCGGATGTGCGCGATGCACAGCTTGGCAACGGTGTGGTTCCTGCAGTAGCGCCCCTTCCTCACATCGGCTTTTACAGCTATGTGGGCTTTGGTCCGGCGGCAGGCTGGTGTGAAGCCATCGCGGAGATCCCGTACTGTCATTACCGTACCTACGGCGACAAAAAGGTGATCCGTGATAACCTTCAGGCGATCAAGCGCGTGCTTGATTATTATGAAAGCACCTGTCCCGAAGGTGTGAGAAACACCTGCAGCTACACTTATGGAGATTGGCTGTTTGCAAAAGAGCCTTCCGATATCAATGTGATCTCCACCCTCTTTTACGGCAGAGCCGCCTTTGACTGTGCAGAGCTTTGTCGCGCAGTAGGAGACTTTGAGACCGAGCGTTACGAGGCCCTTTACGCAAAGATCAAGCAGGCATTCAACGACAATCTGATCAATGCCAGAGGTGTGATCAAGAGTGATACCCAAAGCTGCTATGTCATTGCTTACAAATTCGGCTTTATCGATAGGGAAAATGCAAGAAAGCAGCTTGAGAGAAAGTTCCGCGAAGATGACGGAAAGCTTACCTGCGGCTTCCTTGGAATCCGCTTCCTTCTTCCCGCACTTTGCGATGTAGGCCTTTCTGATATTGCTTATCGTCTGATCGTGAATGAAGAATATCCCGGTTGGGGCTATTCCATTAAGAACGGTGCCACCACCATTTGGGAAAGATGGGACAGCTACACCGAGAAAAACGGAATCCGTAAGGGTATGAACTCCTTCAACCACTATTCCCTCGGGTCTTGCGTAGAATGGATGTATGAGTATGTGCTGGGTATCCGCTCTCACACCGATAAACCCGGTTTTAAGAAGGTCTCTCTCATTCCTTATTTCTGCCACGACGGCTCGATCACTTCCGCCCAGGGCTATTACGATTCTGCAAACGGCAAGATCGAGATCTCCTGGAAGGTGGAAAAAGGTGTGTTTGAGTATAAGGTAACCCTTCCTGAACAGATGGAAAGAGATTTCTCCTTCCCCGAAATGGAAGTGCTCTCCGAAGAAAAAGAAGGAAATACCCACATTTTCCGTCTGAAAAAAGCATAAAACAAAAAAGACTTGCGAAAGCAAGTCTTTTT
>JAZUOK010000180.1:0-5929 GCA_045604665.1 Eubacteriales bacterium
TTACCGTAGAACGCACCATCGGCAAAGCACTTGACGGCAAGGGACTTGCACAGCTGATTGCACAGAGTGCAGTTCCCGGTGCCATTCTTTCCGAGAAGGAGAAGAATGTGCTGAATACCGGTGCATTCTATATGGATACCATTTACTTCCGTACTCCCGACAGCAACGATAAACTGACTACTGTTTCCGTTGTAGCGGGCGGTTACAAGCTGGAAGCGGAGGCTATGATCGCAGGTCTTTTGAACAGCGATGCGAAATGGATCCCCGTAAAAGCATATCCTGTATACGAGTCCGGTAACGGCGCAGAATTTGCACTGGTTCAGGACGGAGATAAGTACACCGGTACCTTTGAATCAAACGCAACTCTTGTAAAGGTTCAGGTGATCTACCGCCTTGTTATCGAAGGCTTTGAATCTGAACTGATTTCCAAGTTTGCAAGCATTGCAGCTACCTTGCAGGAAGATGTGATTCAGCAGCAAAACACTTTGAACGATCTGTATACCAGACTTTATGCGAACCTTGAAAACTTAACCACCGGTGTCCTTGGCACCTTGAAAGATTCTGTTGATCTTTCTCCCGAGGCTGCAGCGGCTCTGGATATTTTGAGCCAGAATTGCATGGGCGAGCTCTACAGCCATCTCTATGACTATCTGGGCCAATATCAGGCTTCCGGTATGACCTACTACTACACCGGTGACCATGCCGAAAAGTTTATTCAGCAGATCGCGTTGATCAACGAGCATTTGCCCACCATCTGGCACGATCAGGCTGTAAAGGATTATATTGAAACTGTACCTGCACTGAAAGATCAGTCAGGCAAGGTTGAACAGATCATTGCCATGCTTCAGAGCGTACACCTTGAGCCTGTCCATGAGCTTGTAGATACCAACAGCGAATATATTGTAAACCTTCTGGAAGCAGTAAGAGAAGCAGGCGAGGCTCAGGAGCATCAGGTTTCCGACAGAGTAGAAATGGAAACCCTCCTGTCTGCTGCAGCTCCCGGTCAGTCCTCTTACGGCGTTACCATTCAGGTAAAGGATAAGAACGGTGCAGTTGTCAATTCTTACAGCAACGAAGCCTTCCGCGGACAGGGCAGCTCGATCACTCCCGAGAATTTCAAAGATCTTTTTGATGCTCTGTACATTACTGTTCCCAACACCCAGTATTACAACCTCTCCTTTGAACTTCCCGATGGAGATCAGATCCTTGGTGAGGATCCCATCATCCTCGTTGCAAGTCTTACTCCCGTATCTTTCACGGTGAAGATCGACGGGGAAGCAGATCAGACCCTCTATGCCTTTGATTCCTATACCATCACCCTTCCCGGAACGGGCGATATCGGCTACAAGTATATTTATGATGTAAACGGAACCAAAGTGGAAGTAGGCTCCGGATCTTTGGCAAACTACTCTCTCGGTACTGACATTGCAACCATTGACAGTCTCTTTGGCAATGACAGAGAATTTACCATTACCCGCGAGAAGATCGATGTTAACAGAGAAAACCTGCTGACCCTCGTTCAGGATCTGAACAAGGCAGTAGCAAATGCAGGTCTTCTTTCCGGAAACAATTTGGAGCTTTCCTTCATTCCTATGGAGGATGCTTCCGGAAATCTTTCCATCGTTCTTCGAGTTTCCAAAGGAAATACCGAGATCAACCTTGACGCATTCTTGGCAGAATTGATGAAGATCGTTGCGGATCTGAATTATGTAGGGCTCAACGGCCAGATGCTCTTCGGCTTGAATGCAGATAACGAACTAAAGCTTTACCTGCAGACCCTGGTTGATTTTGCAACCACAAGCGGTCTTGGACTGGATACTCTTCCCGAGATCATTGATGAGAATGGCGACCTTGTGGAAATGACCCTTCCCGGTGCTACCGTGATCGGTGCCGATCAGAACAACAACATTGTTCTTTCCGGCGGTGTGATCAATGATGTAGACCAGCTTGGTGCGAAACTGACCCAAAGCACCCTGCAGTACGGTCTTTCCAGAAACAGCAACATCAGCGTACCCTTCTATGTAACCCTTCAGGACTTCGATAAGAAGGCGGATGCTTTCTCAAAGCTCAGAAAGGGTGCAGAGCAGATTCTGCCTTACATGAATCTGACTCTTGATTCCGGCAAGGTCAATCTATGGGTCAATGACCCGACAGTGCGTATGCGTATGCGCTTACCGCACTGATGGTTGCAGGAGAAATTGATTTTGATACCTTGCAGTCTTATGATCTTTCTGAGATCATTGACTACCTTGTAGCTCTTGTTGATCCTGCCTTCGCAGATGAGAATATTGATGCCGATACTATCTTCAACACTTTGAAGAATACCGGTTTCTATCACAAGATCGAGCGTTTTGATCCTGAATCTCACAAGGCTTTGATCAATACGGTTTACAGACTTGTAGATTACGGATACGACAACATCGAGTTTACAGGTAGCTCTGTAGGCGGCCTTTATAACGGCGTTGTCTCCTTCAACGATCTTGAAAATGTTCTCAGCAAGAAAGCAGAGCTTGATCCTTTCAAGAATCTGGTTGCTGAGCTGAACACCGGTATCAGCACGGGAATCTCCATTCACTTGCAGAATAGAGATACCAAGTACGAAGCACTTGTCCTTGACATTCGTGCCGACGGCATCGTTAATAAATACGCACTGGCTCAGAATGCTGCCGCTGCAATTGCAAAGGCACAGGATGATGCAATTGTTATTCTTCTTTCCGATATTACCGGAAACATTACCTTTAATAATGATGTGATCCTGAACCTGAACGGTTACAACATCAATGGCAACCTTACTGCAAAAGGAACTGCTCTCATCGTGGACAGCACCCTTTCTACCGATGAATGTGGCACGGTTACCGGTACCCTTACCGAAAAGGGCGGTGCATTCCGCATCGGTGGCGGTAAATTTGTAAGCGATGTATCTTCCTTCCTGGAAGAGGGCTATTCTCAGGTGAACGGGGTCGTTTCCAGTGGCTTCTATCGCCTTGAAAAGAATGGCGATGAGATCAACGCTTATTTGGGCTCCTCCGAGCTTTCGGTAGATAAGACTTCTGCTAAAGTAATGGCAGCGGATCTTGTCGCCAAGCTTGTGATGAACTTCTATTCCTGCGCTGAGCTTACGGTGGACGGCAACGACATTTACGGCGTTGACCTTCATAACATTACCGATGCTCTGAATACTCCTTCCGTTCTGATCAATAAGATCATTGATTGCATTGATCTGGCAGGCTCTTCCGCCTTTGCCACCGACCTTCTGAATGACATTACAAACTTTACCGCACTTTCCGAGTCCATTCAGAACGGTACTCCCGTTGCAAGCTATACCTTGCAGCAGGCTGGTTTCAATCCTTATTTCACGGTTGAAGGAGAAGGGGATGACAACTACTTTGCATTCAATGTGAATTCTTCCGATCAGAAGAAAGTAATCAAACTGAACCTTTATGTTTCTGATGATGTAAGCTCTGCTCATAAGGATCTTGTTACAAATATCCTCCTTGAGCTTGATAAGATCACAACCATCAATAAACTGAAGGTTGACTTTACCGAGATCAATTTCTTGGGTAATAACGGTCTGAATCTGTCCTCCTTTGAGATCGATGGAAATGCACAGGCCGATGTGCTCTTTGACCTGACCAATAATGTGAACTATCCGATTATTTTGGCAGCAATTCTTGCGAAGAATGCTTCCGGCAGTGAAAGAGAGATCTATGTAAATGCCATTAAGGACTACCAGCATTCCGCTTCCACCGCTTCTATGATGGCTGCAATCGAAAATGCAACCCTCAGAGAAGTGATTGCGGCATTGAAGGCAACCAAGAATCTGACCTTCTCTTCTATGATGTCTTCCCTCGGACTTTACTCTGAGGAAGCTGTAGAACTGGAAGCAGTGTACACCGTTGCACGCAAAATTCTCGGTAGACTTGCGGAATATGCGGATATTACCGGTCCCGATGCAAAGCTTGTAGGTCTTAAGGTTGACGGAGAATATGGTACATATTCTTACCAGATCCAGAAGAGATCCAGCTCTGCAAAGGTAACCTTGAAGGTGTTCTCTGAAGAAAAGCCCATTGTTGTAAAGAATGCCAATGACATCGTTGTGAAGATTTCTGACGATCTTGCAGATGTCTTGGAGAATGTAAAAGACGGCGAGACTGTCTACATCAATGGCAAGGTTGTACTTAATGAGGATATTACACTTTCTGGAGTCAAATTTACAATCGAAAAGGCTGAGAATATTGACTTTAACGGAAAAGTACTTTGGTTTGATAACATCAATACTGTTCTTACCGTTGATCAGAATATCAAGGCCAATGTAAAATCCGACGATTCTATTTTCTGCTCTTCCGTTGACTTCACCATGAATGGTGAGCTTTACGTCTTCCAGATTCCCGGCGTAGCTCACGAGTGGGTAGATGTTCCTGAAGTGAAGCCTGACTGTGATGATGTGGGATATACCGCAGGCATCCAGTGTAAGCACTGTAAGAAGTATAAGGACGGGCACAAGCCGGAAGAGATTCCTGCTCTTGGCCATACTGCCGGCACTCCCGTGAGAGAAAACGAAGTAGCTGCTGATGCTTGTAAGAAAGATGGAAGCTATGAAGAGGTTGTATACTGTACGGTATGTAATGCAGAACTCAGCCGTACAAAGAAAGTGATTCCTGCAGCTGCCCATACTCCCGGTACTCCCGTGAGAGAAAATGAGGTTCCCGGTGATTGTGTCACTGATACTACCTATGAAGAGGTTGTATACTGTACGGTCTGCGGAAAAGAACTTTCCCGCAACCATGTGGTAAATACAGCACCCGGTCATACTCCCGTACCGATTCCCGGCAAGCCTGCTTCCGAGACGGAAGAAGGTTGGACCGAAGGCGTGAAGTGTGGTGTTTGCGGACATATCATTGATCCTACCGAACCTCTTGCAAAGCTTCCCAAGATCCATGTGCCTACAGTAAATGTAGATCCTGTCGACGGCTTGATCCGCGGTGCAAAAGTGGATGAATCCGCAAAGACAGTTTATTTGGATGTAAGTCCTAAGGGCTTGAAGGCTTCTGAATTTGCAGAAGTTGTCTTCCATATTGATAACGCGAGCAATTCCAGCGTTACCTTGAAAGCACCTGACGGAACGGTTCGTCCAACCGATGCCTTGGTTTGCAACGGTGATACTGTTACCGTTTGGGCAACCAATGTAGACGGTGTTCAAGAGACTGTAACCTACACGGTTATTCTCATGGGTGATGTGAACTGTGATGGTAAAACCAATTCCAGAGACACCTTAATGATTGAATTGGATTATGTTGGTGAACTGGATCTCACAGGTGTTGCTGCGATAGCTGCAGATATGAACTTCGATGGCAAGTTGAATTCTCGCGATACCCTAATTTGCGAATTGAAGTATGTATATTGGGCAGACAATCAGTACACATCTCTAACCAAAAATGTCTAAGTAATGTGAGGAATGAATCATGAAGTTATCAAAAAGAATTTTTTCTATCTTGCTTGTATTTGCAACGCTTACTTCTTGCTTCCTTTTCGGAGTGTCGGCTAATGCCGACACTCTGCCTGCCGAAGTAACAGGAGCTGCGGGCGAAACTGTAACTGTAAAATTTACCTTGACTCCCTGTTACAGTACCGACGGAAATATCAAATACAGTAACATAAATTTGTTTGAAGGCGGCAATGTAACTGCCGGTGGCAGCACGGATAAAGGTACCATTAAAAATAATGTTTTTATTCTTTCGGAGCCGAATCCGTTTGCATTTGAAATTACCTTGACCGGTAAAATTGCATCTAATGCTGCAGTAGGTAGTTATTGCGATATTACATTTACTTATCTTCGTACCGACAGCATTCAAAACGGTATTCCTACAGGTCCCGAAGATCTTGTAAAAACGGTCAGAGTAAAAGTAATCGATAAGTCTACCCCTCCCCC
>JAZUOK010000181.1:0-1577 GCA_045604665.1 Eubacteriales bacterium
TCCGACTTGATTCCTTTGTATGAGGCACCTTGCGCTGCAGGGGAAGCACTGCCTGTCTATTCGGAGGAGACTACCCGTCTTTTCGGGAAAGAGACGGATTTTCCTTCCGCTGCAAATTTTTCCGTCCGTCTGCGCGGCGACAGTATGGAGCCGCTTCTTTCTGACGGAGATCTTGTCTATGTGGAAAAAGCCGAAGAGGTCGCTTCCGGTGAGATCGGGATTTTTCTTTTGAACGGAGAAAGTCTTTGTAAAATGTTTCGCAGGGGAGAAGAGGGGAGTTTTTTGGTGTCGCTGAACCCTTCTTATCCACCCCTTCGTGTATTGGAAACGGATGACCTGCGCCTTGTCGGTAAAGTAATTTCCCCAATGGAAAGTGAGAAAATAAAATGAATAGAAAACCCAAGAAAAAGACAGCTTTGTTTTTGATTCTCCTTTTGGTTTTAATCGTCCCTATTTTAATTACCCTCTTCATTTTGGAATTGAATTTGTCCCCCGATCTGCGAAAGGGCAATGTCCGCGCCGTTACTTTGGTTTATGACGGCAAGGATCACGAAATTGAAGAAAAAGAGCAGATCGAGAATTTCATTCAGATCGCGGAAAGCGGCGAAGAGATCGGAGAAGCGGCAAATTCTCTTTCCCAATATCGAAAATGCGAAATGATCTTTCACAAGATCAATCGGGATGTAGAATATGTCTTTTATCTGAGCGATTCGGTACATGACTGTATTTATACCGATCCCGAAGGAACAATGTTCCTGCTTCCCGAAAAAAGCGCATCCAAGCTTTTATCACATAAGGCCTTGGGCGGCTATGCGGTAAGCTACGCTTCCTATCCTACGATGATCTTTACCCAAGGCGGCAAGCAGTTTGGCGCAAAAGAGATCGACGGTGAATGGACCTATGAAAAGATGGACAAGGGCGAATCTGCCGAGCTCATCAAAGAAAAAAGCGATGCCGTCGTTGTTCTCCCACAGGGCGAGAATTTAAATTTTGCCTTTTCCATTGATCCCGATTACTGTAATATTACCTTGCAAAATGAAAAAGGCGAGATCATGTATTCAGGTGATCCTGCAGGGCTTGCACCCATCGTCATGGAAAAGGATACCACCCTTTCCCTTATTGCAAAATGCGACTGGTATGAGGACAATCACGAGGAATATTACGGCTCCTTGACCTATACCTTTGATATCTTTTATGATATTCCCACCTCTTGTACCCTCGACCGTCAGGGAGCGGCTCCGGGTGAAATGATCACCCTTACCGTTTCCAATTCTTCCAGTGACGATATCGTGGTCACCACCACCTTTGCCGCAGGGCAGATCCAAAAGCTGAAGACCGACGGGGTCTGGTCCATTCTGATTCCCGTTGCCGAAAATGCGACGGCAGGAGAATTTTCTATGATGGTTATGGGCCTTGATGTGGAAGAAACCTTCCCCATTACCATCGGTTCCGCTTCGTAAAGATAAAAAGAAAAAAGCAAGTTCAACGAACTTGCTTTTTTCTTTTAAACCGCCTCTTCCTCGGTGGGGAGGGATTTTGTTTTTTGTTTTCTTAAGGTAAGGGAGGGGTCTTTTCCA
>JAZUOK010000182.1:0-11792 GCA_045604665.1 Eubacteriales bacterium
CCCTGTCTTTTCTGGAAGATGTGATCCGCTATCAGGTGACCCTTACCGTTGACTCCCTTTCTATGTTCAAAGAATTAATTGCCCTTTCCCCGAAAAAAAAGGTAAAGGTTCATATCAAGCTGGATACGGGCATGAACCGCCTTGGCATCAAGGATAAGAGCGAGGCGGAGGAAATCTTCCGTACCCCTTGCGGTGAAAACATTGAGATCGAGGGTATTTACACCCATCTTGCCACCGCAGGAACAAGTGACTTTTTCTATGAGAAGCAAATGGAAAGATTTTCTTTCCTTACGGAAAATATTGACCTTGAAAAGATCCCCGTTGTGCATGTGGGAAGATCCCTTACCCTGGTGCATCAAAAAAGACCTTCCTTTGTGAACGGCATTCGCCTTGGTATTTGTATGTATGGCTTTCCTCAAAGCATTCCGGATCCCACAGGGCTGCGGAAACTCAAGCGAGATCTTTTCATAAAGCTTGGTAAAATGCCAAAGGCAATTTTGCAAAACGATTTAAAGCTTCAGACCGCCTTTTCTCTTCACAGTGAAGTGATCGCGGTGAAAAAGGTGAAAAAAGGCGAATTTGTAGGCTACGGTGCATCCTTTATCGCAGAAAAGGATATGAATGTGGCTACCCTTGCCATTGGTTATTACGACGGCATGAAGGATTCGATGAAAAGTGTATTTATCGGCGGACGGGTCTGCAGGATCATAGGAAGCCTTTGTATGGATATGACCCATGTGGAAGTGCCCGACGGGACTTGTGTGGGAGACCGTGCCGAGATCTTCGGAGAAAAGATTTCCGTTTTGAAGGCGGCGAGAAGTGCAGGGGTCAGCGCCTATAAATTGCTGACAGGCATTTCCTCCCGTGTACCAAGATGCTCCGGTGAAGAAGAATTTTATCTGTAAAAGAGGAATTTATGGATTTTGAAGTATTGATCGTGGGAACCGATGCCAATGCTTATTATATGGCAAGGTGTTATCACGAAGCCTATGGAAAAAAAGCAAATCTCGTAGGAAAATCACCCCTTCCTTATACCGCCTATACGGATATTTTATCCGTTCGGTATTTTGATGACCTTTGGGAGGAAAAGGGTTTCCTTGCGGCAGTTTCGGCATGCAAAAAGGCCCTTGGAGATAAAAAGACCCTTCTTGTCAGCTCCAATGAAACCTATGCCGGATTTATTGCCAAAAACCGTGAAAGACTGCAGGAAGAAGGCTTTGTATTCAACTATCCCGAAGAGGGGATCATCAATTCCCTGATGTATAAAGAAGCTTTCTATAAAACCTATGCTTCTTCTTGCCTGGATCTTCCCGGCACCGTTTATTACGACTGCAAAGAAAGAGGGGAGATCCCAGAAGCATTTACCTATCCTGTGATCGTAAAGCCCAGCAATGTGATCTTGTATAACCACTTGGATTTTCCGGGAAAGCACAAGATATACAAGGTGGAAAATAGAGCCGAGCTTGTTTCCGTTGTAAAGCGCATTGCGGAAGGTGGATATGACGATACCCTGATTTTGCAGGACTTTATTCCCGGGGATGACAGCTTTCTGTTTGATGCGGTTCTTTATGCCGATCGCAAGGGAAAGGTTCGTATGGTATCCTTTGCCCAGATCGGTCTGCAGGAGCACACAAAATCAATGGTGGGCAATGCTGCTGTCCTGATCAACGGCTACAATCAGTTCGGCAAAACGGAAGAGATCGTTTCCAAAATGAAAGCATTTTTAGAGGGGATCGGTTACCGAGGCTTTGCGGAATTTGACTTGAAATACGATCACCGCGACGGAAAATTCAAGGTTCTTGAGATCAATGCCAGACAGGGCAGGAGCAGTTATTATATTTGCCCCTTGGGGTGCAATCCCATCAAGATGCTGGTAGAGGATCTGATCTTTGAAAAGGATCTTGACTACGGAGTTCTGAAAAATGAAGTCCTCCTGTCCTTCGTTCCCAAAGGAATCGTGAAAAAATATGTAAAAAACGAGGCTTTCCGCCAAAAGGCACTTTCACTTTGGAAGGAAAAAGGTGCGGAAAATCCTCTGATCTATTCCAAGGATCGGAATTTCAAGCGCTTGCTTTATCTGACAAAGCGCAAGATTCGCTATTACAAAGATTATAAAAACGGCTATTGGAAGGTTGACTGAATATGTGTGGATTTGTAGGCTTTTCAGATCACTTGATGGATCTGGAAGAAAAAAAGACAGTCATAAAAAAAATGGCAGATCGCATTGTGCATCGCGGTCCCGACAGTGACGGCTATTTTACCGATGAAAAGGTGGCTCTGGGTTTTCGCAGACTGAGTATCGTGGACCTTGCAGGAGGCGATCAGCCTATCTATAACGAAGATGAGAGCCTTGTGATCGTTTTCAACGGCGAGATCTACAATCACAAAGAGCTGCGCGAAAAGCTGGAAAAGAAAGGCCATATTTTTAAAACAAATGCTGATACGGAAGCCATTCTTCATGGGTATGAAGAATACGGTACCGATCTTTTTCCCATGCTTCGCGGTATGTTCGCCTTTGTGATCTACGACAGAAAAACAGGTCATATGGTGGGGGCGAGAGACCCCTTCGGCATCAAGCCCTTTTATTACTATAAAAAAGATGATCGGTTTATGTTTTCCTCGGAGATCAAGGGTATGATCGATCATCCCAACTTTGAAAAAGAAGTCAATCGCTCTGTATTGAAAATGTATCTTCTTTTTCAGTATTCCGTGTTTGAGGAAACCTTTTTCAAAAATGTGTATAAGCTAAAGCCCGGCCATTATTTCACCTTCGACGGCGAAAAGCTTGAAACAAAGGCGTATTTTGAAGTAAAATATGAAAAAATCGACCTTGGCTATGAAGCACATAAAAAGGAGATCGTAGCGGCTCTGGAGGACTCAGTAAAATTCCACCAGATCACCGCAGATGTGGAGGTAGGCTCCTATCTTTCCGGCGGTGTAGACTCCTCCTATGTGGTCAGTGTAGCAAAGCCGGATAAGACCTTTACCGTAGGCTTTGATGTGAACGGCTTTGACGAGACCAAAATGGCGGCGGATTTTTCGGATCTGATGGGAATTAAGAATTTCAGCAGATACATTTCCAAGGAAGAATTTTTCCGTGCACTGCCGAAAGTGCAATATCACGCCGATGAACCGGAAGCCAATCTTTCTGCAGTACCCTTGTTCTTTTTATCAAAGCTTGCAAGCGAAAAGGTGAAGGTAGTTCTGTCCGGGGAGGGCTCGGATGAAATGTTCGGCGGATACAACGAATATCCCGAAACAAAAGGGGTAAAGATGTACCTTCTTCTCCCGGCCTTTCTTCGCAGATTCATGGCAAAATGCGTGAAACCTCTGCCTCATTTTCCGGGAAAGAACACCATGATCAAATACAGCCTTCCTTTCTGCGAGAGGTATCTTGGCCACGCTCAGATCATGAACTGTGAAGAAGCCAACGAGATCCTTTGTGCAGATCTGAAGGACCATACCACAACCTCCGATGTTCTGATGCCTTACTATGAAAAGGTACGGGATATGGATGATGTTTTGCAGAAAATGTATATTGATATGCATTTTTGGCTGCCGCAGGATATTCTTTTAAAAGCGGATAAAATGACCATGGCAAATTCCCTTGAGCTTCGGGTGCCGTTTTTGGATAAAAAGGTGTGGGAGGCCTCCTCCAAGGTTCCTACGAAATATTTGGTAAAGAATATGCGCACCAAGGCGATCTTTCGGGATATTGCCGATGAAAAAATGCCCGATGAATGGTCAAACCGAAGAAAGCTCGGCTTTCCCGTTCCTTTTTCTAAGTGGATCCGGGAAGAGAAATTCTATCTTCTCTTAAAGGAAGCGTTTGAGAAAGATTATGTGGACCTCTTCTTTGATCGCAAGGTGATCACCTCCCTTTTACAGGCGCATTACAACGGAAAAGCAAATCACGGAAGAAAGCTTTACAACATCTATACCTTCCTTGTTTGGTATGAAGTGTATTTCGGAGAGAAAACAAATGGGTAAACTGAAAAAATCTTCCTTTCTGGAAGGGGCTTTTATTGCCACTGCCTGTATTTTCCTCAGCAAGATCCTGGGAATCATATATGTGATCCCTTTTAAGCAGATCATCGGGGATCAGGGCGGTGCCCTCTATGGTTATGCCTATAATATCTACAATGTATTTTTAACCATTTCCAGTGTGGGCATTCCCTTTGCCATTTGTAAGCTTACCAGTGAATATGCCGCCCTTGGACAAACGGATAAAAAAATAAGGATGTACCGCATTGCCACTTATATTGTAATGGTATTTTCCCTGCTGTCGTTTCTTGCTTGCTTTTTCTTTGCAGAGCCTCTTGCAAGGCTTATCATCGGCGAGATCACCGGCGGCAACTCCATGGAAGATGTGGTTTTTGTGATCCGATGCATTTCCGTAGCCCTATTGATCGTCCCCCTTCTTTCCATTAAGAGAGGGTATCTTCAGGGGCATAAATACATCAGTCAGCCTTCCATCAGCCAGGTGATGGAGCAATTTGTCCGCATCGTTGTGATCCTTGTGGGCAGCTTTGTTTTCGTAAAGCTGTTTCACAGTGTCCGTAATGCCGTTGGTATCTCGGTGATGGCGGCAGGCTTCGGCGGCCTTGTCACATACCTTTATCTTTCCCGAGTGATCGGGAAAAACAAAGAGGAATTGAGCCTTGACAGAAAAGCCTTCTCCACCAAGGAACAGGACCTTGTGATCTTAAAGGAAATAGCCGTTTGCGCCCTTCCTTTTATCATCATCAATATTGCCAACACCCTTTACAACTCTACGGATATGGTTCTGATCCTTCGCTTTTTACCCCGGCTTGGCTTCAGCGGTTCTGATACGGAATTTATCAGCAGTGTATTTACCACCTGGGGCACCAAGTTCAATGCGATCATTACTGCCGTATCTACAGGCTTGATCGTAAGCCTTATTCCCCATATTGTTTCTGATTTTACCAAGGGAAATTTAAAACAGGTGAATGAGAATTTCAACAAATGCCTCAAAATGATCCTTCTCATCATCACACCCCTTTCACTTTTTATCAGCTTGATGGCAAACAGCTTTTGGACGGTATTTTACGGTACAAGCACCTACGGCGGCAAGATCATCCGTTTTACCATTTTGGTAACCATTCTTGACTGTCTATATATGGTGCTCAATTCCTTGATGCAAAGTCTGAATAAGCAAAAGGTTGTATATTTCAGTGTCATTGCAGGGCTTTTCACGAACCTTGTTCTGGATGTGCCGGCCATGTATCTTTTTAAAGCCATGGGGCTTGATGCATATTACGGCGCCATTCTTGCGACCCTTATTGGATTTCTTGTTTCAAACAGCATCAGTCTAATTCACTTAAAGCACCATTTGAAGCTTGACTACAAAGAAACCTTTTCCATCATTCCTCGGGTTTTACTGTCTCTTGCCGTTGTGATCATTCTTGGCATTCTCTTTACAAAGATTCTTCCTACGGAAAGTCCCTCAAGACTTTTGCAAATTGTAAATATCGCCATTTCAGGCATTGTTTGCGGAGGCGTATATCTTTTGATCAATCGCAAAGCATTGGGGACAGTCCTTCCCGAAAAGCTTGCAAAAAAATTCCATTTGAAATAAAAAAGAAAAAGACGAAAGATGATTCTTTCGTCTTTTTTGTGCTAAAAATTATTTTTCGGAAGACTTTTGCTGCTCTTCGGCAATGCTTTCTGCTTCTTCTTTTGCTTCTGCGGCTTTCTCAAAGCCCTCGGTGCTCTCTTTCTGGAACATAATACGAATGGTTGTGGCAATCAGCTTCAGATCGAGAAGGATTGAATAGTTTTCAATATAAAGCAGATCCATACGGAGCTTATCATAGGCGTTGGTGTTGTATTTGCCGTAGATCTGAGCGTAACCGGTGAGACCGCCCTTAACCTTCAGTCGGTAAGTGAACTCGGGAATTTCCGCGGTATATTTTTCGACATGCTCTACACGCTCGGGCCGAGGACCTACGATACTCATATCACCTTTAAGGATGTTCAGAATTTGAGGAAGCTCGTCAATGCGGAGTGCGCGGATCACCTTGCCCACCTTGGTAATACGGGGATCTTCGCCGGTAGCAGGAATGGAAATGCCTGCTGCTTCTGCGTTGACGATCATACTTCTGAATTTCAAAATATTAAATACTTTTTCGTTGATAGTAACTCTTTTCTGCTTATAGAAAACAGGGCCGCCGTCTTCACACTTTATGGCAATGGCAACGATCAGCATCACGGGAGCTGAAAGGATCAATGCGATCAGACAAAGGATGATATCCATGATTCTCTTGAAGACTCTCTGCGTAATGGTAAGGCCAAAGCCTTTCACAAAGAAAATGGGAGTGTCAAACAGAGAGTTGTCCGTTGAGCCGCGCAGGATCACATCGGTGATCTTGGGAACCACATATGCCATCTGACTGTGCTGGTAGCAGAATTTCAAGATGTCGTTTCTTTTTTGTGCAGGAACATCGTTGATAATGACAGCGTCATATTTTGCGATTTCCTTGCAAATTACATCAAAATCCTCTTCGGAGGAGAGCAGCTTTTTGATCTGATATTTGTCCTTGCGAGAGTCCATTTTTACCTTCAGCTGCAAGGAGCTGTTGGTTCCGTAGATCATGATCATTTGCCGGGGGGCGTAGATGTGCTGGTGAAGGGTCGTACAGATCAAAACGAAAAATGAAGTGATCACAACATCTGCCAGGCAAAGCATAAGCATGGGGACAGGGGTGATCATAGCATTCTGGATCAGGCAAAGCTGAAAATAGGTAATAAAGTTACAAATAAAAATGCCGATCCATTGTGCGAGCATAACATCAAAGCGGTGTAGGTCCGCAAAAAGGAACCCGTCCATATTCTTGATAAGGAAAAAGGAGATCAGCGCGTAAACGCCCATCAAAACATATTTACCTTTGAGCAAGAACAGTTCGTCTTCGTCATATCCGTGACGCCAGAACAGATAATATACAACGGAAAGCACCAAAATTTCCAAAACGGCTTCAATTCCGCGAAGAAGGCTTTTTTCGATCTCGCGCTTGAATATCTTTTGTTTTGATTTATGTGTCATATAAATACTCCTAAAAGGAAATTTAGCATCAATTCAGTAAATGTTTTTGTGCAAAAAAATATTATAAATTGAGATAACAACAAAATACAGTTAAGAAATTATACCATATTAAAAGAAAAAAAGCAATGGATTTCGACAAATATATACATAGGACAGCCTTCGGAAGGGGCTGCGCTTTTTGTCAAAACACAGCGCCCTCTCCCTTGACTTCTTCTTGCAATATTGGTATAATAAACCAGTGTTATAATACTAGTTTAATTAAAGGGGTGTTATTGTGGATATCAACAAGCTTTTAGAAGGATTTGAATGCTCTTGCGGCAAGAAGCATACCTGTCCCATTCAGTATGTGTACATCGAAAAGAATGCGATGGCAAGACTTACCCAGATCTGTGCATCGTATCAGAAGATTCTGATCGTTGCCGATGAGAATACTTTCAAAGCAGCAGGGGAGAAGACCCTTTCCGCTTTAAAGGGAAAAGAAGTAAGACAGGTTATGTTCTCCGGTAAGGAGATCCTTGTTCCCAATGAAGTTGCCATTGACAAGGTAACGGAAAATCTTATGGATGCAGATCTGATCTTAGGCATCGGCTCCGGCGTTATTCAGGATCTTTGTAAATATGTTTCCCACTTCCAGAAGGTTCCTTACATGGTGGTTGCAACTGCTCCTTCTATGGACGGATATGCATCTACCGGTGCGGCAATGATCACAGGCGGTATGAAGGTGACCTATTCCGCAGGTCTTCCCGTTGCTCTTGTTGCAGATACCGAGGTTCTCAAAAACGCACCCATGGATATGCTCAAAGCAGGCTACGGTGATGTGATCGGAAAGTTTTCCGCACTGAACGACTGGGAACTGAGCCGCGAAGTGACCGGCGAGTATTTCTGCCAGTATATTTATGATCTGACCTATGAGCAGATCGAAACCACCTTAAAGCTTGCCGACGGAATCCTTGAAAGAAATGAAGACAGCGTAAAGGCTTTGATGGATGCCCTTGTGATCATCGGCATTATGATGAGCTTTGCCGGCTCTTCCCGTCCTGCTTCCGGTAGTGAGCACCACCTTTCTCACTTCTTTGAGGTGACCGGTATTGTAGATGGTACGGATTATTTCCCTCACGGCATCGATGTGGCATATTCCACCGTAATTACTGCAGGCGTTCGCGAGAAGATCCTTGCAAAACCCTTCCCCAAGGAAATTTATCGCCCCGAAAGAGCAGAATATGAGAAGGAAATGGCTCGCATCTATAAAGAAGTAGCGGATGGCTTTATCCAGCTTCAGGATAAGATCGGAAATTACAAGGCAAACCGAGCTGAGATCTACCTTGCAAAAGAAAAAGAGATCCGTGCTATTTTTGAGAAAATGCCTTCTGCCAAGGAAATCGAGGCAATGCTTGCCAAGGTAGAAATGGATATGAAAGAGTTCTATGATCTTTACGGCGCAGAAAAGATCCGCGACGCCGTGCTTTATGCCAAAGACATCAAAGACAGATATTCCGCCCTTTGGGTAAACTATGATTACTACGGAGGAGAAAAGGCTTAATGGATGTGAAAAAGATCAAAGTCATTGCAATGGACCTGGACGGAACGCTGACCCAGCACAAAACACCCCTTTCCGCTCTTCAGCGTCAGGTTCTTACTGCCCTTTCCCAGAAGTACAAGCTTTTGATGGTAGGCGCAGGGCAGGTTATGCGCATTTTCAATCAGCTTGAGCAGTTTCCTATCGATATTATCGGTAACTACGGCCTTCAGTGTGGTCTTTATAACAAAGAAACCAAAAGCATTGATATTGTTCGTGACGAGGTGCTTCCTTGTGACAAAGAAAAGGTAGCCGGGATCATCGGTGAGATGCGTCAGAAATACGGCTTTACCGAATTTGCAGGGGAGTCTGTAGAATATCATCCTTCGGGCTGTGTGACCTTCCCCATTTTGGGAACAAAAGCAAAGCAGGAAGATAAGCTTTCCTTTGATCCGGACCGTAAAAAGAGACGCGCCATTTATGACGAGGTTGTGGAAGCATTTTCCGACTACTGTGTATTTGTAGGCGGCTCTTCCTCCTTCGATATGGCACCCAAGCCCTTTGACAAATACTATGCTCTTGACCTTTACTGCAAAGAAAACGGTTACGATCATTCCGAGGTGGTTTACATCGGTGATGATTACGGTCTCGGCGGTAACGACGAGTCTGTTTACAAGTCTGATTTTAACTATCTGACCATTGATAACTATTTGGATTTCCCCAAGGTAGTGGCAGATCTTCTGAAAGAGGTAGATGTTGACTTCTGGACTCAGAGTCCTAAAAATATCTTTGTAGCCGCTCACCGCGGTTTCAGATCAAAATATCCCGAGAATACCATGGAAGCCTTCCGTGCAGCACTGGACCTTGGCGTAGATCAGCTGGAAACCGATGTGCGCGTGACGAAAGACGGCAAGCTTGTTCTCATTCATGATGCTACCGTTGACCGCACCACAAACGGTGAAGGCAAGGTAGAGGATTTTACCTTGGAGGAACTTCAGAAGCTGGATGCGGGAGAGGGAACCAGAATCCCCACCTTTATTGAGTTTATGGAGCTTGTAAAGGATTATCCTACCTTGACCCTTGATATCGAACTGAAGGAATATCCCACCGAGGGAAGAGTAGAAATTTCCCACAAGGTCTGCGATGAGGTTCTTAAGATCGTTGACGATTACGGCTTTACCGACCGCGTGGTGATCAATACCTTCCACGGTGATCTCCATGAGTATATTGTTGACACTTACGGCGATAAGTATAAGCTTCACACCTATTATCCCTTGCGCTATGTAAGACAGCCCAACCGCGATCCCTATCCTCCTGCATACTGCCTTTGCGTATTCGGCCTTTTAAGCGGAGAGGTTTCCATCGAGGAAGCACAGGGGATTCGTGATAAATACAGTGTTCGTCTGTGGGCAGGATCCTATGCCAAGGATGAAGAGACCATCGACCTTGCCGTAAAGCTCGGGGCAGAACTGATCACTTGTGACAATCCCGATGAGGTTCTTGCTATTTTGAGAAAAAAAGGACTTCACAAATAAAAAGAAAAACAAAAAATGAGGTGAATTTTCACCTCATTTTTTTATACTGATTTTGAAAGATACTCTTCTGCCATAGAGGCGGCAACTGCGCCATCGGAGGCGGCAGTTATGACCTGACGAAGCAGCTTTGTTCTTACATCTCCTGCTACAAAAACACCTTCCATATTTGTTTTGCAGTCTTCATCGGCTACGATGTAACCGTTTTCGTTAAGATTGATTTTTCCTTTTAAAAGCTCGGTGTTCGGCTTTCTGCCGATACTGACAAATACACCGTCGCACAAAATTTCTTTTTCATTTCCTGTTTTTACATTTTTTATACGAAGCCCTTTCACCCGATCCTCCGTAAGAAAATCGGAAACGGTGCTGTCCCACACAAATTCAATGTTTTTAACACCTTCCAGGGCCTTTTGCTCAGCTCTGCCTGCCCGAAGCGTATCTCTACGGTGAATGAGGAAAACTTTTTTACAAAGCCTTGACAAATAAAGTGCATCCCCCACGGCGGAATTTCCCCCGCCGATGACCGCCACGGTCTTTTCTTTGTAAAATCTTCCGTCGCAGTGAGCACAGTAGTGAACACCTTTACCGATCAGTTCTTTTTCATTTTCGATTCCAAGCTCCCTGGGATCGGCACCTGTTGCAAGAATAACGGTTTTTGCGAAAAAATCTCCTGCAGTGGTTTCAATTTTTTTCGTTTTTTCGGAAAAATCAAAGCCTAAGACTTCGGCATATTCGGTTTTGGTACCGGCATTTTCAGCACCCTTTTGCATCTTCATACCCAGGGTAAATCCGTCGATTCCTTCATCGAAGCCGGGATAATTTTCAATATCGCCCGTAAGAGCCATCTGACCGCCCGGCGCCATTTTCTCAAGAATCAATGTATCAAGCCCTGCTCGGGCGGCGTAAAGGGCGGCGGTAAAACCGGCAGGACCGCCGCCTATGATAATGGTATCGTAAATATGCATCGTTTCAGGCATTTTTCAGCATGTCCAGAATCTGTGCCTTGGGCTTTACACCGATGCTTTGGGTGATCACCTGGCCCTTTTTCATTACGATCAGGGTGGGGATGGTGGAAATACCGTACTGCATTGCAAGATCGGGCTCTTCGTCCACATCGATCTTTACAACAAGATATTCAGGATTCTCTGCAGCGATTTCTTCAATGGCAGGAGCCACCATGCGGCAAGGTCCGCACCAGGTTGCAAAAAAATCGATCAGAACGGTTTTTTCACTGCTTTTGATTTCATTAAAATTGTTTTTGTTTCCGTGTAAAATGCTCATTTTGTAATTCCTTTCTTTATACATCAAAATCTGAGAAGAACTCCCGAAGGGTTTTTTCATATTCTTCTTTGTTTACAAGGTAGCTCATTCCGTGGTCTGCGCCGGGTACGATCAGAAGTCTTTTGGGAGCTGTGCAGGCTTTGTAATTCTCATAGGTCATTTCTACCGGTACGAAGTGATCGTCGGATCCGTGAATAAAAAGAGTAGGGATGGTGTTTTCACGCATTGCGTCCAGCGAGGAAAAATCCTTGGGGCCTACCTGGATTTTTTTGCGGCACATATCATTGGCAATGATTCCGTGAATGCCGTAGGAGATGCGCAGATTGTTTTCTACCACATGCTTCCAAATGGCGTGGGGAGAGGTGGAGGCACAGTCGGAGATAATTCCTTTTACTTGAGA
>JAZUOK010000183.1:0-2326 GCA_045604665.1 Eubacteriales bacterium
GGTCTGATCGGCGCAGGTAACAACCCCATGGTAGGTATGACTGTTGCAGTAGCAGTTGAGATCTCCATGGCACTGAACAAGTAGGATTTATATAAATGAAAAGAACTGTCCTTCCGGACAGTTCTTTTTTATCACATACAAAGTATGGGACATCGCACGGGTCTCTACTCGCTTTTTGAAAAAGCAAGACCAAAAACTTTTTTATCTCATATCCTCTAAAATTGTCGGAGAAAGTGCCTCCTCAACTCCCAGATCCCAAAGAAGGCGGGAAAGCACATACTTATCCCGAATATCTCCTGTAAAGCGGAAGGTCTCGGGGGTGAGAGAATTTTGAATGCCGATCTCCTCCGGACTCATGGGAAGGGAGATCTTTTTATAAAGAGATACAAGCTCCTCCGGGGAAGGAACCTCCTCCCGAATGATCTGGGTTATCTGATCCCAGGAAGACAAAATGGCGTCCAGCCTTTTTTCGTGGAGGATGGGATCGTACTTTCTCTCTTTTTTCTCTAATTTGATCATGGGCTCTGCACTGCTTCCGAGGAAAGCACGCAGTGCACTGTTGTGCTCCTCTAAAGAATAGTTTTTCGCATGAGAAAGAGCCTTTTCTCTGTCGGGCTTTGTATCCAAAAGCCTTGCATAAAGGCGTGTGGCGATCAGCGTTCCCACCGCACACTGAAGTCCATGGAGCTCATAAGGCTCTCCCCTCTCCAAGGCACGCATTTCCCAAACATGGGAAATATAATGCTCCACACCGGAGGCAGGACGGGAAACCCCTGCAAAGGACATGGCCATACCGCCTAAAACAAGTCCTTCAAATACCGCTTCCACTGCCTCTTCCTTACGGGCAAGAAGTCCCTCGGCGTGGGAAGTGCATTTTTGTAATGCTTTCCGCACAAGATCTGCAATTTCCGCGCAGTAGTATTCGCCCGTTACAAGATGCCCGATCCGCCACTCGCAAATGCTGATATATTTTGCCAGCATATCCCCAAGGCCGGACCGAAGCATCTTCATAGGCGCATTTTTCAAAATATCCGTGTCTCCGATAATAACCGAAGCACAGCGCGAGGGCAAGGAAACCTTTACGCCGCCTCTTACCATCGAAGAGGTTTCCGAGGCAAAGCCGTCCATAGAAGGAGCCGTTGCCACCGTAATCAGGGTTTTATTCGCCGCAAAACAAAGAAGCTTTGCTAAATCTCCGATCACACCGCTGCCGATGGCGATCACGCAGTCACAGGAAGGGGTAAAATGCATGATCACTTCCCCCATCGCCTCTTCGCTTGGCTCCGGTTTTTCCTTTGATAAAATACATTCGGAAAACGAAATCTCTTTTTCAAAAAGGATCGCTTTCACCTTCTCCCCTGCCGCCTTTTCGGTATTGGGATCGGACAAAAGATATGGCTTTTCAAGCCCCCTTTTTGCAAGAACTTCGGGAAGCTTTTGAAGAACACCTTTCCCCGATAAGATCTCTTCTACACGACTCTCATGGATTTTTCCGCATACCCTGCAAGGATTTTGAAACTGAAAATTCATTTGCTTTCCTCTCATTCTCATTTTACAAAACCATTATAAAACACCCCTCTTAAAATTACAATCTTTTTCTGCAAGGTTCATTATTTTTGATCATTCAAGCAAAACCTCTTATAAACAAAAAGAACAGCCAAAAGGCTGTTCCTTTTTATATCATACAAACTCATTGAATCTCTTGTTCCAGATTCCTGAAAAGAGACGAAGTGAAAAAATCTACCATTTCAATCTCAAGCCCGTCACAAATCTTTTTTACAGTAGAAATCGTGGTGCTTTGATTTCTGCCTCCGATAATATTGGCAAGAGTTGACTGCGTGACACCGCAAATGTTTGCAAGGGCATTCACTGTAAGGTTTCTTTCTTCACACAAATCTAAAATGCGTAAGCGTACCGCTTCTCCAATCTTCATAAAAGCCTCCTTGAAACTTCTTGTTCCTATGTTATCCTTTTTGAGTTAAAAAGATTACCTCTTTTGAGTTGACTTTAGACGGTAATTATGATACGATAAAGAAAAAAGAGGATAGCTTATGAAAAAGAAAGTAGATTCTTTGGGCAGGATCGGTATTCCTAAATCTATACGAGACGATCTAACTTCAGATCGTGAGCTATATCTATCTTTGGAATACAATTCCCATAAAAAAGAAATTATTCTGAAAAAAACAGAAAACGCTTGCGCTTTCTGCGGAAGCTGCCACGATTTGTTAAAACTACACCAAAACTTCCTTTGCAAAAATTGTCTGATAGAATTTAACAAGCGCTCATAAACAAAAAGAACAGCCTCGGCTGTTCTTTTTTTATCCTT
>JAZUOK010000184.1:0-4095 GCA_045604665.1 Eubacteriales bacterium
AGGCCCTCCAATGCATCTGCTTCGTCAGCACCGTCTGCAATGATATTGATTCTGGTGCCCTTTGTGATCCCAAGGGAGAGAATACCCAAAAGGGATTTGGCATTGGCTTTTCTATCACCACATTCTACCCAAAGAGAGCTCTTGTAACTATTTGCCTTCTGAATGAAATAAGTTGCGGGTCTGGCGTGCAAACCGACGCTGTTCAAAATGGTAACTTCTTTTGAAATCATTTTTAGCTCCTTGAAACACTGATCTTTGGAAATATTGGACCCATTATAACCGAAATAAGAAAAAAAAGCAAGTATTTTCTTGAATTTATCAAAAAAAGTCAGATATTTTTCCCTTTCAAGAAAAGTATTTCAGTGCCATAGAAAGTGCTTTCGAGGAAGCAAAATACCGAATATCCTCTCGTGAGGATTTTTTGTGCCCGAAAACAAACCTTTCACACACCTCTTCTTTATCACCGGAGAGAGCAATATAAACGGTACCAACAGGATTTTCTTCATCGCCCCCACCGGGACCTGCCACACCGGTAATACCGATACCAAGGGTACTGCCGGAAAGTGCGCGGACGCCTTTTGCCATAGAAATTGCACACTCCTTGCTGTAAACGCCATATTCGGAAAGAACCTTTTGGGATACAGACAAAATCTTTTCCTTGATCTCCTCACGATAAGCGCAAACACCGAGCCCAAACATATCCGATGCACCGGGAACGGAAGTTATTCTTTGGGAAACAAGTCCCCCCGTACAGCTTTCTGCTGTGGAAAGGGTCACCTTGTTTTCAAGGCAGATGCGGACAAGCTCCTTTTCAAGGGAGGTATCCCCTTCTCCGTAATAGTATTCCCCGATACGGGAAAGAATTTCTTCTTTTGCGTTTTTGCACAAATCGGAAGCTTTTTCAACGCTTCCTGCAAATGCGGTCACATGGATCTCAACTTCGCCTTTTCCGGCATAGGGGGAAACGGTCGGGTTTGTTCCCTTTTGCATTAAGTCAGACAAGGTTTCATCCACCAAGGATTCGGAAATTCCATAAAAATGAAGGATCAGATTTGAAAATTTTTCACTGCTTTTCTTTTCAAGCACCTCTTTGACGCGATTTTCAAAGATTGCTTTCATCTCGGACGGAACTCCCGGAAGAAGGATCATCCCTTTTCCGTCTTTTTCAAGCCAAAGGCCGGGTGCAGTTCCCCAATCATTCTCCAAAACAAGCGCTCCTTTTGGAACAAGCGCTTGGCGCAAATTGTTTTCGCTCATATTCATGCCTCGGCGGCAAAAGAACTCCTCGATCCTCTTTTTTACCTTTTCATTTTCAATCAAAGGCATTTCAAAAAGAGAAGCGGCAACTTCCCTTGTAATATCGTCATAGGTTGGGCCGAGACCGCCGGAAACGATTACGAGATCGGAACGGTCATACGCCCTTTGAAAAGCTTTTTTCATTCGCTCCCGATTGTCGCCCACAGTGGTGCGATGATACACACAAAAGCCAAGCTCACGCATTCTGCGCGAGAGATAAGTAGCGTTGGTATCCGTCACATCGCCAAGAAGAAGCTCGGTTCCTACACTGATAATCTCACAAATCATACATTCCCTCTTTTTAAGAAAAAGCCTTGGAAAATCCAAGGCTTTTGTTTTATGCTCTGCGCCACTTTGCCCCTGCAGGGGTATCTTCGATCACAATGCCGTTTTCTCCGAGAAGGGCGCGGATCTCGTCAGCTCTGGCATAGTTCTTTTCTTTTTTCGCATTTGCTCTTTCTTCCAGAAGAGCTTCGATCTTCGCATCGTCAAAGGCGCCTTCTGCTTTTTCCTCAGGCTTTAAGAAGCCAAGAAGTCCGCAGATCTCTTCGTAGAAGGAAAGAATCTCTTCCAAAACAGCGCGGCTTCTCTTTTCACCGGTGAAGATATTGATATCCTTTACCGCCTCAAACAAAGTAGCAAGACCGTCTGCTGTGTTGAAATCGTGGTCCATTGCTTCGATAAACTCTTCTCTTCTCTTACCAAGCTTTTCGATAAAGGCGTTTTCCTCTTCCGTTTTTTCAGCGCTTGCATTTTTCAAAAGGAAGCGAAGGTTATCTTCGCAGTTATAAAGCCTTTGAACAGAGCTTTGTGCCTGAGATAAAATATCGGCAGAGAAGTTCACAGGGCTCTTATAATGGGCGGAAAGAATGAAGTAACGGATCGCTGCATAGCCGTATTTTTCTGCAGCATCACGAACGGTAAAGAAGTTACCCAGTGACTTACTCATTTTCTTATTATCTACATTGATAAAGCCGTTATGCACCCAAAAGCGGCAGAAAGGTACATCAAAAGCACCTTCAGACTGGGCAATTTCATTTTCGTGATGGGGGAAGGTCAGATCCACACCGCCGCAATGAATATCAATGGTTTTGCCAAGATATTTATCTACCATTGCAGAGCATTCGATATGCCAACCGGGTCTTCCGTTACCCCACGGAGATTCCCAAAAGGGTTCGCCGGGCTTGGAGGCTTTCCAAAGGGCAAAATCCAAGGGATCGCGCTTGATCTCGGAAACATCGATTCTGGCACCGCTTTCCAGATCATCAATATTCTTTCCGGAAAGCTTTCCATAGCCGCGGAAAGAACGGGCAGAATAGTAAACATCCCCCTGAGATTCATACGCGTGGCCTTTTTCGATCAAGGTTTCGATGATCTTGATGATGGAATCAATATTTTCCGTTGCTCTGGGATGGAAGGTGGCTTTTTTGACACCGAGGCCTTCCGCATCCTTAAAATACTCTTCGATATAACGGTCGGCAACTTCCTTGACCGTTGTGTTTTCTTCATTTGCGCGGCGGATCATTTTATCGTCAATATCTGTAAAGTTCTGAACAAAATCCACCTTGTTACCGCGATACTCGAGGTACCTGCGGAGCATATCAAAGGTTACGAAGCATCTTGCGTTGCCTACATGAAAGAAATTGTAAACGGTAGGACCGCAAGCATACATTCTCACATAGTTATCTTTTTGACCCAGCTCTTCAAGCTTTCCGGTCAAGTCGTTAAACAGTTTCATGGTTTCTCCTTGGGGTTTATTTTGTATGATCCAAATACTTCCAGTAGCTCTTCATATAATCAACACCGGAAAGAATGGTAAGGAAGGTCATTACCACAGTCATGATCCAGGTAAATACAGGGAAAGGAAGGAAGGGAAGGATCACAGGCTCCAGCATTACGACCATTGCCCAGATACACTGGGAGAAGGTCTTTGCCTTGCCGTACCAGCTTGCAGCGATCACCACAGGATTGGGGCTGGACATTACTACAAGACGAAGCGAGGTCACTGCAAGTTCACGGAAAATAACCACAGCGCCGCTGACAACAAGAGCAATGTGAAGTGCGCCCTCGGGATGATACATAGAGGAGGATACGAAAACCAGAATTGCGGAAAATACAAGGAACTTATCCGCAAGGGGGTCCATAAACTTTCCAAAGTCGGTGATCAGATTGTATTTTCTTGCAATCTTTCCGTCTGCAAAATCGGTAATGGCTGCTGCCGCGAAAATAACAGCGGCAAGAATGCGAGAAAGGTTTGCGCCAAACTCTCCCGGGAACTGAAACAGTCCGAAGAACAAAAATACGGGAACCATCAAAATTCTTACAATTGTCAGTTTATTCGGTAAATTCATTTTTTAACCTCTTTTCCGATTAAATCATAATCCATTGCTTCTTCAATTTTTACAAAAAGAAATTCGCCAACCGGGATTTCTTTTCTGTCAGATGTAAAGTACACCACCCCGTCAATCTCGGGCGCGTGGTACTGTGTTCTGCCGAAATACATGCGAACAGAAGGGTCGTATCCTTCACAAAGTACCTCGATCTCTGTTCCCACAAAAGACTCGTTATACGCTTCTGCGATGGGGAGCTGAGTCTGCATAACGGAACTAAGTCTTCCTTCTTTGGTCTTTTTTGTGGTGCGGTTGTCAAAGGTGTACGCCGGTGTTCCCTCTTCACGGGAATAAATGAAAGCGCCGAGACGCTGGAATTTTATTTCTTTTACGAAATTGGAAAGAAGAGAAAAATCCTTGTCCTTCTCCCCGGGAAATCCCACCATCACCGTTGTGCGAATGGCGATAT
>JAZUOK010000185.1:0-6305 GCA_045604665.1 Eubacteriales bacterium
ATTACTCAGGGAGTCGGCACTCCCGACAATGCCTATACCCATTGGAATGCTTTAATCAGCGAAGAGATCGGAGAAGATTTCTCTTATTGGAATCTCGGAATCGGTTATGGCAAAGGTCAGGATGCTGCCTGTGACGGTGCATGGCTCTATAAAGCAAGGCAAAACGATGCTGTTGTAGTAGCATACGGTAGCAATGATGTTGGCCGCGGCAGAAGCCTTGAGGATATGAAGGTTGATTTTAAAACCATCGTAGATAAGCTTCACGGCTATGGCATCAAGGTGTTTCTGATCTCTGTACCTCCCTTTGATTGGCAGGATGAATATCTTGAAAGATGGAAAGGCATCAACAAGTATCTTGTAGAAGAGCTTTCTAAAGAAGCCGACGGTTTCTTTGACATCGCTCCCCTCTTGGTGGATTACACCCAGTGGGAAGGAAAATCCAAGTACGAAAAGCATCCGAACGAAGAAGGCTGTCGTATTTGGGCAGAAAATATGTTGCCACTCTTCAAGGAATTTATCAAAAAAATCTAATCTTATTGCAAAAGGCAAAGTCGAATATGACTTTGCCTTTTCTCTTTTCACAATGGCTCTCAGTTCTCCACTCTCTTCTTGCTTTTAAAGATCGCTCTCGATGGTGTGAATATCCGAAGTGAGCGCATCGATTCTCTTTTGATAGATCTCCTGTGCGGCAGTATCGCCGGAGTTCAGTGCTTTCACATACTCGCTTTCGGCATTCTCCAAACGCTCATACTTGCGGTCAAGTGATTTTACTCTATTTTCATACTCTGTAAGGAAACGGCTTCCCGTTTTGGTTTTTTTTGCTTCCTCGGCTACCTGAAGGAGAAGATCTCTTGCGCTGACATAGGTATCACGGTCGGCAGACATTGTGCCTTTTTCTGATTTTTTCTTGACAGCTTCTTCTTTCTTTGATATACGCGGTGGAGTGATAGAAGGTAAAGTTTCTGCCCGTAGCAGCGGCGATCACTCTTGTAAGAGAAACAACGGCTCTTCTGGGATCCGATGGAGAAAGATCCATATAGCGGACTGCTTTATCGTCAACGACTCCGCCTTTTACCTCTTCCATACCCAAGGCCTTACGGAAGGAAGCGATCCCAGCATCCCCTTCCTGTTTGATGGCACTGCGCTGAGAGAGGCCTAATTTGTATAAATTTTATTGAAAAAAGAAAAAGAAAGTGATATAATGCCCTTAATAAATGAATAGAGGAAACGAAAATGAAAATTATTGAACTGCTGAATGAAAAAACGCTTTCCCTCTCCTTCGAAGTTTTCCCACCCAAAACCGAGCTCGGTTTTGACAGTGTTAAAAGCGCAACGGAAGAAATTGCAAAGCTTCGTCCTTCCTTTATGAGTGTTACCTACGGGGCAGGCGGTGGAACGAGCAAATATACCCTTGATATTGCAAAAAATATCAAAGATCTTTACGGGGTGCCTACCCTTGCCCATCTTACCTGCGTTTCTTCTACAAGAGAAACCGTGAAAGAAAGAATCCATGATATCCGCGAAGCCGGCATTGAAAATATTATGGCTCTCCGAGGCGATATTCCACAAGATAAAATGGGTGAAGATCGAAGCTTATGGGACTATACCCACGCGATCGATCTGATTTTGGAATTAAAAGAAGCGGACAAAAATTTTTGTATCGGCGGTGCATGCTATCCCGAAATTCATCCTGAAAGCAAAAACCAAGCAGAAGACATCCTTTTTTTGAAAGAAAAAGTGGATGCCGGATGCGACTTTTTGACCACACAGATGTTTTTTGACAACAATCTTCTTTATAATTTCCTATATAAGATTCGCGAAAGAGGCATTACCGTTCCAATTATTCCGGGCATTATGCCCATTACCAACGCCAATCAAGTGGAACGCGCCATTCAGCTATCGGGCTCTTTTATGCCCCAAAGATTCAAGAGCCTTGTTGACAAATTCGGATCTGACCCCGATGCAATGAAGCAGGCAGGTATCGCCTATGCGACGGACCAAATCATTGATCTTTTCGCAAACGGTATCACAAATGTACATGTTTACTCCATGAACAAGCCTGATGTTGCTGAAAAGATCATATCAAATCTTTCCGATATTTTAAAAAAATGAGTTTTCCTATTGTAAAAAGGTCTTTTGCCCTTCCTCCCTATTCCGAAAAAGAGATTCTTCGGTATGCAGGTGTTAATTCAAGGGGCATTATAGACACGACAGAGCTTGGCAAGTGTATTGCAGAATCCTCTTCTTTGATCCATCCTATGGTTTGCTATCGCACCTTTCCCGTAAAAACGGAAGGTGATGTCATTACCATGGATACCCTTTCTTTTTCATCGAAAGACCTTGCCAAAAATCTTAAAAACGCAACTGAGGTAATCCTTTTTGCCGCTACCATCGGGATCGATATGGATCGATTGATTCAAAAATACAACCGTCTTTCCCCGACAAAAGCCTTGTTTTTTCAAGCGATCGGTTCGGAACGAGTAGAATCATTGTGCGATACATTCTGCAGCTTTATCGGAGAAACCAAAAAAACATTTCCGCGCTTTAGTCCCGGGTACGGAGACCTTTCCCTAATCATACAAAAAGACATTTTCCGTCTTCTTGAATGTGAAAAGAACCTGGGTCTTTCCTTAAATGACAGTCTTCTCATAACGCCGAGCAAATCCGTGACAGCATTTATGGGAATTTTATAAAAAATTCAGAGGACAATATGAAATTCAATGATTTTTTAAAATCAAATATTGTAATACTTGACGGTGGCATGGGCACCCTTTTACAAGAAAGGGGTCTTAGGCCGGGTGAGCATCCGGAAATGTGGAATATAATCCACCCCGATGTAATCCGAGAAATACATAAAAACTACTTTGACAGCGGCAGTAATGTGATCTCAACCAATACCTTCGGCGCAAATCTTTTAAAATTCAATGAAGATGAATTAAAAAAGATCATCACCGCCGCTGTTTTGCATGCAACCTGGGCAAAGGAAAACACTACAAACACCAAAGAAAAATTTATTGCTTTGGATATTGGCCCGAGCGGAAAGCTCCTAAAGCCTCTTGGTGATCTTGATTTTGAGAAAGCCGTTGATCTTTTCAAAAAAACAGTTGAAATCGGCGCTTCTTTGGGTGTAGATCTTATTTTCATTGAAACCATGAACGATAGCTACGAAACCAAAGCCGCCCTTCTTGCCGCAAAAGAAGTTTCTTCTCTCCCCGTTGTTGTTTCCAATGCTTACGGCGAAGACGGAAAGCTCATGACCGGTGCCACACCTTCTGCAATGGTTTCCATGCTGGAAGGAATGGGTGCCTGCGCAATCGGTGCCAACTGTTCTCTCGGACCCCAAGGATTAAGGCCCGTTGTTTCGAAGCTTTTAAAATATGCATCCGTTTCCGTTCTTCTCAAGCCCAACGCCGGCTTGCCCAAAGAAAAAGACGGAAAAACCGTATTTGATATTACCCCCGAAGCGTTCGCGGATGAAGTATGCAGTCAAGTTTCAAAAGGGGTAAGGATCATCGGCGGTTGTTGCGGCACGACTCCTTCCTATATCTCGCTTCTGTCTCAAAAAGCAAGAGATCTTACGCCTATTTCCGTAAAAGAAAAGAATATTACCGTTGTTTCTTCCTACTCCCATGCAGTTGTATTTGACAAAGAACCGATCCTCATCGGAGAACGAATCAATCCCACCGGTAAAAAAAGATTCAAAAAGGCCCTTTTGGACCATGATATTAACTACATCCTATCCGAAGGAATCAAAGAGCAGGAAAAAGGTGCTCACATTCTTGATGTCAATGTGGGTCTTCCCGAAATCGATGAAAAAGCGCTTTTAACCGAAGCTGTTTTTGAACTGCAATCTGTTCTTGATCTTCCTTTGCAGATCGATACTGCCTCTTCCGAGGCAATGGAAAGTGCACTTCGCATCTATAACGGCAAAGCACTGATCAACTCCGTGAACGGAAAAAAGGAAAGCATGGAAAAGATCTTTCCTCTTGCAAAAAAATACGGCGGCGTTGTGGTCGCCTTGACGCTTGACGAAAACGGTATTCCCGAAACGGCAGAAGGAAGGATCGAGATCGCAAAAAAGATCCTTAAAACTGCAAAAGAGTTTGGAATCGAAAAAAAGGACATTATATTCGATCCTTTGGCAATGACAATCAGTGCCGATCAGACTTCGGCACAAAAATGTCTGGACGCCCTGCTCTATATCAAAAAAGAGCTTAGGTGCCATACCTCTCTCGGCGTGTCCAACATCTCTTTCGGTCTTCCAAACAGAGATATTATCAACGGTATGTTTTTTGCACTTGCCCTTGAAAATGGACTTTCTGCCGCCATAATGAACCCCAATGCAGGGGAAATGATGAAAACCTACTACGCTTACCGTGCGCTGAAAGGCTTTGATTTAAACTTTGCAGATTACATGGGAAAATCCGATGAGTTTTTTGCCGCTTCCACAGAAGAAAAAGTGATAAAAACCGCAGCAAGAGAAAAAGATGCTCCCGACCTTGAGAACGCGATTATAAAAGGCTTAAAAGACAGGGCTCGTGAGATCACAACGAAAAAAATAAAAAGCATCTCCCCTCTTGATATCATCAGTCAAGAAATCATCCCTGCTTTAAACTATGTGGGCGAAGGCTTTGAGAAGAAAACAATGTATCTTCCTCAGCTTTTGATGAGCGCGGAAGCTGCCAAGAGTGCTTTTGATGTGATCAAGGGTTCTATGAAAGAATCTGAAAAATAAGCGGCATCCGGGAAGATTCTGCTTGCCACTGTCAAGGGTGATATTCACGACATCGGCAAAAACATTGTAAAACTCCTTTTAGAAAACTACGGCTTTGATGTAATGGACTTAGGAAAAGATGTTTTACCTGAAAAAATTTTAGAGAAAGCCGTAGAATTTCATTCGCCTCTCGTTGGACTTTCCGCCTTGATGACGACCACCGTCCCTGCCATGGAAGAAACCATCAAGCTTCTTCATAAAAAGGCGCCTTGGTGCAAGGTGATCGTAGGAGGAGCCGTGTTAACAGAAGATTACGCGCAGAAGATCGGCGCAGACCGTTATGCAAAAGATGCAATGGGCGCTGTTCGATACGCGCAAGAAATTTTGGGATAATAAAAGTTCTTTTCTTATCTATTGACACAAAAAAACGAATGTGATATAATACCTTGTAACGATGATGGAGAGAGTATCCGAATTTTGTTTTCAAAGAGAGCCGATGCTGGTGTAAATTCGGTAAAACATTTTTGGTGAAAAACACTCCGGAGTTTGCGGAAGAAAGCCTTTGGTGATTAGAACCGCACGCTCATCCCGTAAGGATGCAAATGAGTGGACCGTTTCTCGGTCAATTTGGGTGGTATCGCGGAAGTTTACCTTTCGTCCCATATTGGGGCGAAAGGTTTTTTGTTTTTCCCCAATAAAAAATCACAAAGAACAAATACTATTTTTGTATTATGGAGGAAATCTATGCTGAGAACTCATACTTGCAACGATTTAAGAGAAGAACAGATCGGTCAGAAGGTCACTCTTACTGGCTGGATCGATACCGTTCGCGACCACGGCGGCGTACTTTTCGTTGACCTTCGCGACCACTACGGTATTACCCAGGTGGTGCTTTCCGACGATAAAATGATTCAGGGCATGCCCAAGGAAACCGTTATCCTTGTGGAAGGCATTGTTGCGAAAAGAGACGAAGAAACCGTCAATGCAAAGCTTGACACCGGTCTGATCGAAGTGAAGGCTGAAAAGATCGAAGTGCTCGGTCCCTGTCAGCTGGGTCTCCCCTTTGAGATCTCTTCTTCCACCCAGACCCGTGAAGAAGTAAGACTAAAATACCGTTATCTGGATTTAAGAAATCGCAAGATCCACGATAATATTGTGCTTCGTTCCAAAATTGTAAGCTACCTGCGCGATCAGATGGAAGATATGGGCTTTATGGAGATCCAGACTCCCATTCTTACTGCTTCTTCTCCCGAAGGTGCAAGAGACTATCTGGTGCCCAGCCGCAAGCATAAAGGCAAATTTTATGCACTTCCCCAGGCTCCTCAGCAGTTCAAGCAGCTTTTGATGGCATCCGGCTTTGACCGTTATTTCCAGATCGCTCCCTGCTTCCGTGATGAGGATGCCCGTCAGGACAGATCTCCCGGAGAATTTTATCAGCTTGACTTTGAAATGAGCTTTGCTACGCAGGAAGATGTTTTCGAGGTTGCGGAAAATGTCGTATATAACACCTTCAAAAAATTCTCCGACAAAAAGGTTTCCGAGCCCCCCTTCCGTCGCATCACATTCGCAGATGCCATGATGAAATACGGTA
>JAZUOK010000186.1:0-2935 GCA_045604665.1 Eubacteriales bacterium
CTATGACCCTCTGCTTGTAAGGCAGATGCTCTCCCAGCTGAGCTAAGCTTCCATGTGGAGCGGATTACGGGGCTCGAACCCGCCACCTCGACCTTGGCAAGGTCGCGCTCTACCAAATGAGCTAAATCCGCAAATTGTATGAGCAGTAAGTGGTGCCTCCGGTCGGAATCGAACCAACGACACGGGGATTTTCAGTCCCCTGCTCTACCAACTGAGCTACAGAGGCAAATCCCTCTCGCTGCGACCCTGTTATAATACCATCAAAATCGAAACTTGTCAAGAGTTTTTTTCGATTTTTTTATTCTTTTTTTCATCTTTTTTTGAAAAAGGAACACCCACGAGTAAGAGGGTGTTCCTTTTGGATCTATTATTCTTCTTTTTTACTGATTTCCGCAAAAGTTCTCTTTGCTTTACGCTTTTTCTTCGGTGCAGAAATTTCTTCCGGTTCCACCGGGTCAGCGCTTTCATCGTGGGAAGCTTCGCCGAGAAGCTCCTTTACTTCCCGTTCCTCTTCCAAAGGCTCAAAAATGTCCTGTTCCTCTGTTTCTTCCTGTTCTTCCTTTTTCGGAAGAGCCTCGGGCTGATTTTTCACCTTCTTTTTTCTTGTAGCGATGGATATGATCAATCCGATGAGAAGAAGGGCTGCAACAACACCTACTGCAAGGGCAATGATCTCCATTTGGTCCGCTTTCTTTTCGGAATCCTCCAAAAGGTTTGAAAGGGCCATTGCTTCTTTTACTGCATCTTTTTGTTCTGTATCTTCGGGGACAAAATAGGTTGCAAAGGTGCCAAAGGTAGCGTCATAGTAGAAAAATCCCACGGTGCCGTCGTGCGCCATTCCGTAAACCAGATACATTTTTGCATCCTCGGAATTAGGTGCCTGATAGCCCGGGAAAGTTTCTTCCCCTACCGTAATGCTTTTGGGAATAAAGCCATTTGGGATCTTAACATCTTCGCCGGGTTCCAGAATCACTACAGTATTGGCGGCACCTGTTAAGGTCCTGAAGGGCTTAAAGCTTTGGGTTTCCTTGTCAAATACATACCAAGCGCCGTCGCTTTCCGTATAAAGGTAGGCGATGGACACCGATTCCTTGGGAGAAACATAGGTCAGGATCTTCTTTTCCCCAAGCGCCGCAGTGGAAGGAGTAAAGCCTAACGGGATCTGCAAGGTTGCAGGGTCGTGCGCGACAGAGTAGGTCGTACCGGCAAGCTCCGTTGTAACGCCTGCAAGCTCGGACTCTTGTCTTGTTACCGTAAGGGTATAAGTCTTGGCTTTTCCGTTTTCGGCAGTTACGGTAACATTTATTTTATTCTCACCCACCACAAGGGCTTCTGCGCCGGTCACGGCAACACTTGCCTTGCCATCCTTTGGCGTAGCGGAAACGGTAAGAGATGAGGTTTCAAAGGGAACGGTTAAGGTGTAAGATGTGGTTTTCGCATCAAATGCAGGAGCGATCTCCCCTTCTGCCACGGTAAGTCCCGTCAGATTATTTTCCGCAGACAAGGTAGGTGCTGCCACGATATTGATTTTTTTGGAAGGTGCATTCACGCCCATATTGGAAGCAGAATCAAAACCAACGACCTGCGCACCGCCCACAGAAACCGAAACGGATCCGATCTTTCTTGCGCGGAAAACAACAGTTTTAGACAGAGATGTAATACCGTCACTGGAATCGGCAAACAAAACCGCGCCGCCGCCACCGCTGTCTGCGCCGGAAACATACTCAAGGGCAGCCGGATCGTAATTCAGCGAGAAACGCCAGGAACCGATTTTTTCCGAGCCCTTCAGGCTCACCGTAACCTTTACTTGATTTCCTACGGTTACGGACCCGGAGCCGGAGAGAGAAAAGGTTGCAGAGGCAGCAGACACATAGAGAGTAAGTAAAGACAAAGTTACCGCTACTGCAAGAAAAACAGATATGATTTTCTTCATTTTCATCTTAACACCTCTTTATTGAGTTATGGAATAAATACCGAGCAATTGTTTTCTCACAAGGAGAAGGTCAATCGCATCTACCGTGCCATCATGATTGACATCGGAAGCGGCTTGAAACGCTTCTGAGGGAGAAGTCAGTTTCAGCAAATTCTTACGGATCAAAAGAAGGTCGATGGCGTCGATCACAGAATCACCATTTATATCACCGTAAATAACGATTCTATACTTTGACATATAGGTACCGTCAAAATAGTTTAAGAACATTCCCGTTCGCATAGCACCGGAAATGGGATTTCCGTTTTCATCGGTAAGACTTGCAGAGGCAGATCCGTAAACACCGAGAGAAGCAAGGAATGCACCGGAATCCGTGCCGGGGGCAATACCGGAAAGGTTTGTTCCGCGAATGGCGTAAGGAGGATTCCATCCACCGGGGCCCGGTGTATAATCTACATCGGGAGGACCTTCGGCAGAGCCTTGTCCCTTCAGTTCAATATGAATGGTATAAACTCTTGACTGACCGTTTGCAGCCGTACAGACAATGCGCACATCATTCTTACCGGTAGCGATGGGAATATTCCCTAAGTTCCCCATCAGCTTTGCTGTGGAGCTGACGGACAAAGCAGATACATTGACCGAAGAAACATTCCCTTCGATCACAAGCGAATACTCACAGACACCGTTTCTCAATGTCTCGTGAAAATCAAATGTAGGTGTCAAAGGATACCCTTCTACCGCCAAATGCTTCAGGTAATTGTTGGGGCTTCCCGTAGCTGCAGGCAAGGGACAGGGGGAAGATGGCATATTCAAAAACACAGGAATGCGGAAGGTAAAAGCACTTTCCAGCATACCGAGCTCTGCATATTCACCGCGCTGAATACGGCCCTCGCTGCGAGCGGCGGCAACATTGGTCATATATTGATGACTTGCCACATTGTTTTTATCAATTACATTATACTTTTGAAAATAAGGGGTGTTTTGACCTCTTGCAATATAACCGGA
>JAZUOK010000187.1:0-9399 GCA_045604665.1 Eubacteriales bacterium
AAATGGTTACAAAGGATGATACGGGGATTACCGTAAACTTTTTTGAAGAGGGCAGTGCGACCTTGGAATATCAAGGCACTACCGTTGAAATTTTGCAAGAAACCGATTATCCCGTTGGGGAAAAGGTGAAGATCACGGTGAAAGCATCAAAGCCTGTGGAATTTGAATTGCGGATTCGTATTCCTGCTTGGACGGGAGAGGGGGGCTATCAGAAATACAAAAAAATTTGGTCAAAGGAAACCCTTGAGATTTCCTTCCCCATGGTGATCCGCACACAGCTCCCTAAAAAATGGGAAAAAGAGACTGTTTATATTCCAAAGGCTGAAATCGTATGCCACGATCCGAAGGACGATGATTTTATTTCCCTTTCACGGGGACCTCTCACTTTAGCGGCAGAGGACGGACGGGGAAAAAATGCAGGCGATGTCTTTGATTTTGAGCCTTTGGGCGAAGTATGCGAAAAGGACCCATCGTGTCTTTTAAAAGTGCGTTTTGTTGACCGAGAAAAAAATTCCTTCTGTCTTGTGGATTATGCCTCGGCAGGAAAGGATTGGCAAAAAGAAATTGCACCTTGGCTTCGCACAAAATAGGAGAAAATAAAAGGGATATTTTAAGGCTTATAAACAAGATTTTTGATTGAATAGATCGGAAAATAAAGAATTTCAATAAAAAAACGGAGTGAATTTCACTCCGTTTTTTATTAGCCCATAGATACAATAAGATAATCACCCATGTCCTTAATATAGCCTTCTCTTGGGAAACTTGGCATAGACTTGGCTTCTTCTTTGGCAGGCTCGTAGCAGGTATCAAAATCTGCTGGCACATATTCACATCCGTAATAGGAGAAGACCTTTGCCATGGAATCTTGATTCCCAAAGGCTTCTGTAGCCCAATCGAGGATGGAGCTTACATTGTTTACGGGAATCTTTCTGCTTATGGTGCTTGTATCAAAATCCCTGCCTCTGAGGGCAAAGTAGCCGGTGCAAAGCTTTTGATATAATTCCCATCGGAAACTTTCTTCGGGAACGCTTGCTTTTTCATAGATCGAGGCATTCCCTTTGTAGGAGCCTACGAAAATGACGGGCTTATCCTCGTCAAATTCTCGCCGCAGGTCATAGCTTACCTGGCGAATAACGGCCTCTTCACTTTCGCTTCTTTGATGGTTCAGTTCCAAAAAGTAGTTTAAAAACGATGCTTGGTAAAAGCAAAGAAGACTGCAAAGACAAATGGCGCAAATTCTGCAAACATTTTGGACCTTATTTCCTTTTTTCGGAAAGCATGAGATGAGCATCATCGCAGAAAATGCACAAAAAGCGGCAAATACCTGACAGGTGCGATAGGGAGAATACATCCCTTGCACAAAAGATAAAAGAACAAGGGAAAAAAGCATTCCTGCACCGGGTAATAAAAGGATCGCGCCGTGCTTTCTGCAAGCAAAGATCCCCATAACGATGAAAGAAATACCGCTCAAAACCAAAACGAAAAGGGGAAGGTAGATCACCGAACGGAAAATGTAGTGCACAAAAAAATCATCACAAAGATCAACAAGGATTCTTTTGATGGGCTTTTCTCCCCAAAGGATTTCCGTTGCTCCGTTGGAAGCGTACTGCAGTTGAAAAAGAATCAAAAGGATTCTATGAACGATCACTCTCAAAACAAGTCCTGCAACCAGCAATCCGGCATAAAGAGAGCCTTGCTTCAAAACTTCCGAAAATTTCTTTTCTTTTTTCTCGCCGTAGATGATCTGCAGTGCCAGCACAGCAAAAACAAAGAAAATATATACGGAAACTACCGATTCATATCCTGCACAAAGGAGCATCAGCATAAGAGCAGCTGCCACCAAGGATAAATATCCCTTAACGCCTCTTCTTCCGTGGAGAAAGGAATGAATGAGTAATAAGCTGAAGGAAGTCAGGAGAAATCCACTGCAGATTACCACATTTGTTCCCGTGTATTCCCAGATCTCGTTCATAAGAGGGTAGGAAATAAAAAGGCAAGAAAAAACAGTAAGTGCACCAAGGCTTATTTTAGAATCTGAGATCCGTCGGAAGAGGATACAAAGGTTTATGCAAGCAAAAGCAAACATAAAAAGGGAAAGGATATCCATCATAAAGGGATTTTTCCATCTTCCTTGAATCACGGACCAAAAAAGCATTGTAAATCTGCCTGCGGAAAGCATTGCATTTCCGGAGCCTGTATAGCGATCACTTTCGGTATCGTCAATGCTCAAAGAGGAGTTAAATGCAGCATACCCAAAGGAAATCACTGCAATCGCAAACAGGGAAAAAACAAAAATTTTGTTTTTTAAGAGCTTGCGGACATCCTCAAGATATTCTTTGATCATTTTTCGTCCTCGAAATTAATACGAGTTTCTTCAATTACCAAGGGTCTGTTCATCAGTCTTGTGTTAATAGAGAGAATGTATTCACCGATAAAGCCCAAAAATGCAAGCTGAACGCCGCCCATAAAGAATACCGCGATGATAATCGGGGCGTAACCGGGGGCAAAGCCATACCAATTTACAAGCTTTGCGATCAAATATACAAGACCTACCAAAAAGCTGAGCGCCGCAATGAAAAAGCCTGCAAACTCCGCAACTCTCATACCGATCTTGGTATAGCTTGTAAAGCTGAGCATTGCCGCATCGAAAAGGCTGTAAAAGTTATTGCTGGTTTTTCCTGCGCGTCTTTTCGGCTGTTCATACTCGATTTCTTTTCTTTCGGGACCAAGTTCCGCGACGATTCCGCGAATGAAGGGGATGGGATCCTTCAGGTCACGCATGGTATCCACAAAGCTTTTGTCGTAAAGACCAAAGCCCGTGAACTGCTCGATCATTTCTACACTGCTCATTTTTTTGATGAGCTTATAGTAAACACCGCGCAGGAAATAAACAAGCTTGTTTTCCTGGCTCTTTGTTTTCTTTCCGATTACGATCTTATAGCCTTTTTCCCATTCCTTGACAAAAACGCTGATCAGCTCTACAGGATCCTGAAAGTCTGCACAGATCGTGACGGTACAGTCACCGGAGGTGTTCAAAATACCGTAATACGGAGAGTTGAACTGACCGAAGTTCTTTGCGTTAAAGATCGCTTTTACATTTTTGTCTTCTTTGCAGATCTCAGAAATGACGGAACGGGTGCTGTCCTTTGATTTGTTATCAATAAACAGAATTTCATAATTGTATTCGGGAAGATTTTCCACAAATTCCTTTTTTACTGCTTCGTAAATCGGACGGGCGTTTTCTTCCTCGTTGTAACAGGGAATCATAACTGAAATTGTCTTTTTGTTTGTCATTTATTTTTCTCCCTAAAAGTATTTACTGTGATTTTGGCGCCCTCGGTAAAATCTACCAAAGGAGTAAAGCCGATGTCCTTTGTCAGATCTGAAATGTCAGCTTTTAAGAACATAACCTGCTTGGGGGAATAGGGGACCTTGCCAAAGCCTAGGGGAAGACTGGGGTCGATGATATCCCGTATGGTTTCGATATAGGCCTTTAATGGCTTGGCAGTGCCGCCGCCCAAAACATAGGTTTTTCCGCCGATTCCGCTTTTTGCAATCATATAAAATGCACGGCCGGCATCATGAGAAAAGAGATAATCCCACTGCTGTTCCCCTTTTGTAAGGTCGGGGCATTCGCCGTTTAAAAGCTTTGTAACTAGACTGGAGACCATCGTGGACTTGCTGTCACCGGGGCCGTAAATGCTCAGGATGCGAACCCAGATGTGGTCTATTCCAAGCTTCTCACATTCGATTTTCGTCATACTTCCGGCGCAAAGCTTTGCAATGCCGTATCCGTTTTCGGGAAAGCAAGGGGTAGAGGGGGTTAAAACACCGTCTACTCTGCCGTATTCGGCTTGGGAGCCTGCGCCGATAAATACAGAACAGCCAAGCTCCTTTGCGCTTTTTACTGCATCAATGGAATACTGAATGTTACTGATTTGAGCAGGCATATCGTTGCGTCCGTCTCCGATGGTATGTGCCCAGGCAAAGTGATAAAATGCATCCACTTTATCTGAGATCATACCTTTCAAATCGGAAAGGGAAGTCAGATCGCAGAATACTTTTTGAATATTGGGGTGATTCGGAACAGAATCCGCGCGGGAGGATGCAGGCCTGCAAACGGCGTATACAGTAACGCCGTTTTTTGCAAGCTCCGTACACAAAGCGGTGCCGATAGCACCTGTCGGTCCTGTTACCACTGCGGATTTTATACTTCTTGTAATCATTTAATCCTCGTCAATGAGCGGAACGAACATAATTTTCTTAAGCTCTTCTCTGGGCAGGAAGGGAGCCAGATCCTCCAGGGGAGGGCTGACCAGTGTTCCGTCGGGAAGACGCTTGGTACTGCTCTTGGGTTCCCATACCTGTTTGGTATCGGTGAAGATCTCACAGAAAACAGGACCGGGGGTTTTCAAAGCTTTGTTTACTGCATCTTTCATCTCTTTGTTATTATGTGCAGCAAAATAGGGGTAACCGAAAGCACTTGCAATTTTTTCAAATTCGGGGAAGGAAAGGTCTCCGGACTCTTCGCCGATTCCCACCTTGCAGTGATTGGAGAACAGATTGGTCTGGGTAATACGGATGGAATGATATCCGCTGTTGTTTACCAAAAAGATCTTGATGGGTAAGCGGTTTGTAAGGATCGTCTGGAGCTCCTGAAGGTTCATCATAATAGAACCGTCACCTTCCAGGCAGATGGTTTCCTTTCTGTTTCCGCCAATACAGGTACCGATGGCGGCAGGAAGGCCGTAACCCATGCTTGCAACTGCACTGTTGTTGGCAAAACGGCTGCCTTTCTGAATGTGGTAAGCCTGATGGCCTACTACGCAGCAAGCACCGTTGGATACGGCAGTCAAGCTGTTCTCGGGCAGAGAACGGCTCAGATAATCTACAAATGCATATACATTGGCAGTATCGCCGCTTTCATCCTTCTGATCTTCGCGGACAACGGGGTAGTTTTCTTTCCAGGAACGGCAAGCATCAAGCCATTCGGTGCCGGAAAACACCTTGCCCTCAAGCTTGGAATCCATTTTTTCAAGGAAATCTTTGGCATCTGCCCAAACAGGGTACTCAACATGAAGGGTGGGCTTTTTCAGTTCTGCCTTGTCAATATCTACCATAATGACATCAGCAGATCTTGCCCAGGTCTTCCAATTGTATCCTACCTGACGAATGGAAATACGGGTACCGATGGCAAGGATCAGATCAGCATTCTGAATGGCCCAGTTACCGGGTCTGTCACCCATGTTGCCTGCTCTTCCGCAGTACAGAGGATGGTCGGTTTCGATCAGATCGATGGCATTCCAGTAGGTTACTACAGGAATGTTCAGTTTTTCCATAACCTTTTCAAAGGCTTCAAAGCCGCCGGAAAGACGAATGCCGTAGCCTGCATGGAAAACAGGACGCTTTGCTTTTTTGATCTTTTCAATGATCTCTTCCACCACTGTATCGCTGACAGGGGGAGGAAGGAGTGCATCGTCTTCTTCGGGGGAATACCCTTCCAATTCATCGGTTTCGATGAAAGAGCCCTGGAAGTTTACGGGAATGTCTACCCAAACAGGGCCGGGTCTTCCTGTGGTGGCGAGGTGCCATGCTTTTTCAAGCTCATAGCGGATGCGGCTTGGTTCTTCGATCATAACCGCATATTTTGTCATAGGAGTCACGGATTTTACAATATCATATTCCTGATCACCCATTGCACGAAGAGGTGTTTCGGTGAACTGCAGAGCGTAACGGGCGGTGGTGTCATAGCGAACCTGACCGCTGACTACAAACATAGGAATGGAATCCAGCCAGCCGCCGAGAACACCGGTCAAGGCGTTGGTGCCGCCGGGGCCCGTGGTAACGCAAACTGCGGCGATCTTATTATCAAGACGGGCATAGGCTTCTGCCGCGATGGCGCAGGCCTGTTCGTGGTGATTGTAGGTAACCTTTAATTTTTCGTGATGACCGAGGGCGTCATTCAAATGCATTGCGCCGCCGCCAACCACCGAGAAAACATCGGTGACGCCTTTCGAAACCAAAAAGTCGGCTACATAATCTGCAAGTCTAATTTTCATAGTGTCTCCTTATTTACATTCTTTTTTCGGCTCTTTTCGCCGGCTGTTATGTTGATATAATCTTTATTCTGAAAATAGGTATATGAAGGCTCGGTACCGTCGTCAAGCTTGTAGATGAACAGATTGCCCACCTGACCGATCTTGATATACTTTTCTTTTCTTGCATCCTCAAACCACTCAATGATCTTGCGTTGACCAAGCTCTTCCCCGTTTCTGAAATTGTATTCGTGGGATTCCAGGCAAAGGGGAATGTCACACCAAACAATGATCTCGGGATTGTTTTCCTCGAGCCATTCAAGTTCTTTCATGGCGGCATCGTCAGAGCACACATCATAGAACAAAACGGGAACCGGATCGGTTAAATCATATCGGTCTGTGAGTATGTTAAAGATTTTAACATGGGGGAATCCCCAAACCGTATCGTCTTCATCGGAATTTTCTTCAATAATCTTTGTTACCTGATCAAATTCCAAAACATCCTGTTTCGGCAGGGAAAATCCTGTAAATGCCTTTAGTTCGGACTTTTCCGTCCGTTCTGCAATGGGCCAATTTTCTTTGGATCCCCACCAAGAATAGGGAGATGCTATTTTTTGTGTCATACACAAAAAGCAAAGTGCCAGGCAAACAAAGCAAAGAACAAGGTTTTTTGCTTGATTGATTTTAGGCAATAACAAAGAAAAGAGCATAGAGAAGAAGATGGGAACCAGGATGAACATCATTCGGGGAATGGGAACGCCGCTTGATGCCATTGAGCTACAGTAAAATTCAACAATGCCTGCCAAAAAAAGCGCAAGCAAAGGCGTTTTGATCGGCATTTTTCCGGTTTTTAATTGTTTTACAAAGCAAAAAACCGTAAACATAATGATGAAAAAGATGGAAAAGAAATTGATCAGATTTGTGAAATCATGAAACAGGTTGGTGCTATCAAAAAAGTCGGAAACCGCTCCTCTGAAATCAATGACACAAAAGGCGATGGCACCGGAAAAAATAAGGGCTGCAGGGCCTGAATAGTTGTAGGCGGAAACGACTTTAAACCACTTCTTCTTTCGGAATGCGAACAAAAAAGCGATCAAAAGAACAAGCACGGCAAACGCAAGTAAAAATACTTTGCGGTTGATCAGGACTCTCATGATTTCCCGTGCCGAATGGCCGTAATTTGACAAAAATACCGTGGCAAAGGAAAGAAGTGCCAAAGAGAAAGTAAATCGTCTCTCACGGGTATCTTTTTGAAGCAATTTCGCAAGGGCGTATACGAAGAGGACGCTTACAAAAAAGAGGGATAGCTTTGAAAATTCAAGCAAGGTGTTCTTGATAAATCCAAATAAAATGGTGATCAGACCGCCTTTTGCTCCTGCTGCACCGAAAAACTGTTCCAAAAATGCCCCGAATGCACCGGTAGCAAAAAGATAAATTGCAAAAACCAAAAGAGGAAGGAGTGCACCGAGAACCGTATAAAGGCAGTATGTCCAAAACTTCTTGTCTTTAAATACAAGACAATACATCAAAAGGAATACAAAACAAACAATGATCGCCGCTGCTCCGAGACTTTGCTTTAGCAAAAGCATTAAAGCAAGGATGAAGCCGGCCCAGAATATGTTCTTATTTGCTGAAAATGTTTTCTTGCTGTTTTGCACATCCTTTTCTAAAAAGCCGGTGACGCAAATGGCAAGCAAAATGATCAGGAAGGTCTGGGTTTGGTTATAGTCGCCGACCAGATCGTAAACCGATGAGGTTCCAAGGCAGACACCGGTAAGGCAGGAAATCCAAACATAACGGGGTTTGAACCATTTTGTAAGAAGCTTGTAAAGAAAAAGCATCATTACGACACGCTGCAACAAATACCAGGCTCTGAATACGATCAGGTACCCAAAGGATAACTTCCAGAAGGCTAAATCGATCAGCAAATTCAAGGGGGGGAGATAATAATTAAAATCGAGATAAGGCGTTGCGCCGCGGGATAACAGCTCGGAATAGTAGATTCCCCAGCCTTCCGAAACCGGATAAACATTGTTAAAATACAGCAAATTGTATGCAACAATGCCTATGCACATCAAAAGGGCGCACAACCAGTATTCTCTTTTGTTAAGCTTGGTTTTCATAATAATCCTCGGTTTTGCAAAAATGTTTTGCATCTGATTTGTTTTTATATCAAAATAAACTATTTCTTGGCTCTGAATGCCCAGAATTTATTCATTAAAAAGTTAATGGGTATGGTTATGATCAAGGATGCAAAACTAGAAATCGCATAGATAATACCCATATTTGTCAGCAAAACTTTTACCACAGGGGATATAATAAGTCCCGTTAAGCCGTAGCATAAAACTGTTTTGAAATATGCTTTGATATGGTCACCGAAGGTTTTGTTTCCGGATTTGAAAACAAAACGGTTGTTCCAAAAATAGGAATTGGTTACGCTGATAATAAAGGCCAAAATCGATGCGATTATTGTCTTTACCGCCTTTGATGTTGCAGTAATACCAAAGGCGGTAAGAATATTGATAATGCCGGAAAAATTGCTGTTTGCAAAGAGAATGTAATAACAAACAATGTCAATTACATAAGAAATTGCCGTGTTAGAAACGCCCACAAGGCAAAACTTGATAAATTGTACCAAAGCTTTGCCTTTTGAGCCTTCAAGAAAACTTTTTATATTCATTTCTTATTGATTTACAGCTTCGATGATGACCTTAGCCATATGGTCGATCATCTCGTCGCTCATGCCGGGGTATACACCTACCCAAAAGGTGTTGTTCATAATAAAGTCGGTCACCTTCAGATCGCCTACAACACGATATGCATCGGTGCCGCGGATCTGGTCAAAGCAAGGATGCTTGATCAGGTTGCCGGAGAACAGAAGACGGGTCTGGACATTGCGGTCCTCAATGTAGCGAGTGACAGCATTGCGGTCAAGACCGCTCTCTTCTTTCACGGAGATCAAGAAGCCGAACCAGGAAGGACGGCTGTTTTCTGCAGGTTCCGGTAAGATCAGCTTGTCTTCAACAGGCTTTAACGCGGCGCGCAGTCTGTCCCAGTTGTGACGGCGCTTTTCAATAAAGGAGGGGAATTTCTTCAGCTGTTCGCAACCCACTGCTGCCTGCATATCGGTAACCTTCAGGTTGTAACCGAAGTGAGAGTATACATATTTGTGGTCATAACCTACGGGAAGCTCGCCGTACTGACCTTCAAAACGGTGCTTGCAGAAATTATCCTGGCCGGAAGGACAAATGCAATCTCTGCCCCAGTCACGATAGGAGAGGATCAAGCGGTGAAGAAGGGGATCGTTGGTATAAACGCAGCCGCCTTCACCCATGGTCATGTGATGGGGAGGATAGAAGCTGGA
>JAZUOK010000188.1:0-1750 GCA_045604665.1 Eubacteriales bacterium
CCTTTTTTCTGAAGCATCTCCTCCCCCATCGAAAGGGCCTTCTCCAGCTTTTCGGCGCCGCCGCATTCCCGATACATCTGCTCTACCGCAAGGACGCATGTTCTTGCAACGGATCGAAGGGTCTCATTTGTTAGCTTTTCCCGATACCAATTACCGAGGCATTTCCCCAATTTTGCCGAAACAAAGGTAAGGGTAGCTGCCAAAAGAGATAAGATCACCTCACTGACAATGTCCATTATGAAATCCATTTTCTCCTCCTTTTATTCTTCTTCGCGGGTTTTCGTAAGGATAACAGGCATCAGTACTGACCCGCAATGACATAAAAAAGAGCCGAAATCAAAAGATTTCGGCTCTTATGCTTTTTTATTTATTCAGAATAACGGTGAAAACCGCTCCCCTTCCGGGCGTACTTCGTACAGATATTTTTCCACCGGCAAGGGTACAGATCCGCTTTGCAATGCAAAGGCCAAGCCCGTTTCCCCGGACGGTTCGTGAGGGGTCTGCCTGATAGCATTTTTCAAAGATATGCTTCATTTCTTCTTCCGTCATACCAATGCCCTCATCACGCACACTCACAATAATACACTCTCCATTTTCCGCGGCAGTAAGAGATATTTTTCCCCCCCTGGGACTGAATTTGATTGCATTGGAAATAAGGTTTGACCAAACATGATGCAAAAGATCGGCATTATGGACAAAAGTAATATTTGCAAGGTCCAGATCCCAAAGGATCTCTTTTTCCTCCCATTCCTTTTCAAACAGAAGCACACAGTCCCGAAGCTGTTCATCAAGGCGGTAAGGCTTTTTATCGGAAATGATCTTTTGGTTTTCCACCTTGGAAAGCAAAAGGTTATTGGATGCAAGCTTTGTCAGCCTGTCTGATTCGGAAATGATGATATCGCAGTAATTCTGCCTTTCCTCCTCAGTCAGATTTTCCTTTTTCAGCTGCTTTGCAAAACCGTTCATGGAAACAATGGGAGTCTTAAATTCGTGGGAAAAATCACGGATGAAATCACTGCGAAAAATCTCGGTGCTGCTCAGTTCTTTTGTCATTGCGTTAAAGCTTTCCATCAATTTTTCAATTTCACCGTCGTAATTTTCCGATTCGATCTGAACGGAAAAATCTCCTGCCGCCACTCTTCCCATGGCTTCGATCAGATCCTCAATGGGATGGATCAGTCGCGGTACCAAAAAAATATTGGCAATTCCTGCAACCACATTGGCCACCAAAAGAAGAACAACAGGCATCCAGACCGTGGCAAAAAAAGCTGGGGGCAAAATACGAAAGCCGCGGAGCATGGAAAAGGTAACTACCGTCAGAAGCCCCGAGCAAACCATGATCAAAATGATAAATAAGTGGATAATGGTTCGGAAACGGTACGGCTTACCCATTCTTCTTCACCGCCTTATATCCGAGTCCGCGAATGGTTACGATCTCAAAATCGGGATTGGATTCAAATCGTTCTCTGAGTCTATGAATATGTACATCTACCGTTCTCTCATCGCTTTCGGAATCAAAATTCCAAATTTCATCCATCAACTGTCGACGGGTAAAGATCTTGTTTTGGAAGGAGAGTAGTTTAAACAATACCAAAAATTCCTTCTGAGGAAGCAAAACATCTCCCTCAGGAGAGGACACGGTAAGAGAATCATAATCCAGCACCGTTTCGCCGATCTCGATCCTGTGGGAAGAATTGATCTTGCTTCTTCTCAAAAGGGCGGCAATGCGAAGGAGCATTTCCTCCTCATC
>JAZUOK010000189.1:0-2419 GCA_045604665.1 Eubacteriales bacterium
TTGGAAAGATCCTTTTCATCGTCTTTTGCGGTATTGGTGCCGATACGCATACTATCGCCGAAATCATACAAAGGAGAAGACGGCATTACTGTATCCAGATCGATGATCGCAACAGGCAGACGGGTCCTATTATCAAAGAGAATATTATTCAGATTGCAGTCATTGTGACAAATGCGAACGGGAATTATTTCCTGATCGAGTGCATCGCTGATCAAGCCAAATTTGTGAGATCTGGAGCGAATAAACTCAATTTCCCTCTGAACACTCTTTACCCTTCCCTTCGCATCGTGGCGAATGGCTTCTTCAAGATCTTTATAACGGCTGAGTGTATTATGAAAATTCGGAATAACGACTTTAACTTCGTCTGCATTGATATCGGACATTTCCTTCAAAAAGCCGCCAAATGCAAGGCCTGCCTGGTAAAAGGTCTCGGGACTGTCCGGAATATCCATAGAGTAAACATCTTCGAAATAGGTAAGCATTCTCCAACAGCCGCTTTCATCCTTCAAATAAGCACGGCCGTCTTTTGTAGGACGGAAGGTCTGTACAGAACCCATTTTGCGGTGACCGGGCAGTTGGAATTTTCCGAAAAGATGGTTGGTGGTCAGTTTAAAATTCTCCATCAAAGCATCCACATCGGGAAAAACATTGGTGTTAATACGCTGGAGCGTGTACTTATGCGTATGCCCAACATCGGACAGGGTTTCCACACGGTAGGTACGGTTAATATACCCTTTGTTTAGCTGAGTGATCTTTTTCACATCTCCGCGAATCGCAAACTGATCGATAATATTTTGCAGTTCATTGATCGGACCGGAACCGGTTTTTTCAGGCTCAAGAACAAGATGAAGTGTTGCACCCGGCACCGAGGAATCAAAATCAACAAAAGCAAAAACTTCAAGAAGCCTCTTGATCGCCTTTGAAAAAGGATAATCCATTTCCGCAAAGCGAAAGAGATAGCAGTACACAAAACGGACAAGCATACTGATCACAATATACAATGTAGCAAGCGTTACCAGGGTCACGAAAGGCACTTCGGCAACCAAGACAACTTTTGAAAGAACGACGCCGATCAGTACAAAGCAAGATCCTGCCAAAAGGCCTGCCAAAATCTCTCTGGAGAAGGCAAACATAGATCCGTAGCGCAAAATTCTCTTATAGCTTTTCAGCATCAAGCGGAAAGCGAAAAAGAGTCCGCCGCCGAGAACATAATACAAAAAGCTGACGCCAAAGGGAAAAGGCTCCTTCATGGAAGGATGAAAAAGAAAGATTGCAATCCAACAAACAGTAAAAATTAAAGTATCATAAATAACCATCATCCAACGAATGGAATCTCGTGCAAACTTTTCGTTTTCATTATCTTTGCCGTGAGCTGCGTTTACCTGGATATTTGATTTTTCCATATTTTTAAAACCTCCGCTCTTTCATCATAGAAATGCCGGTAAAAAGTTAAAAATCAAAAAAAAAACTTCAAAGGGTAAAATACCACAAATACAATACTGTTAAAAACATTTTATCATAACATTTTACAAAATGCAACCTTAAATGAAAATCTTTTTTTCCAATAAATTTATATTCTAACATTTTTTGCTGAAAAGTGTTATTTTATCGCATAAAAAAGCACGGTGTGGAATTCACACCGTGCTTTTTGAAATTTTTCATCAGAATTTGATTCTTTCAGCAATATATGCTTTTACTTCTGCCAAAGGAATGCGAACCTGTTCCATAGAATCGCGGTCACGAACAGTCACACAACCGTCATTCTCGGTATCAAAGTCATAAGTGATACAGAAAGGTGTACCGATCTCATCCTGACGGCGATAACGCTTACCGATAGAGCCTGCTTCATCAAATTCCACATTAAATTCGGAAGCAAGGTCGGCATAAAGCGCACGGGCCTTATCAGAGAGTTTTTTGGAAAGAGGAAGGATCGCAGCCTTAACAGGAGCAAGAGCGGGATGAAAATGCATTACAACACGCATATCGTTCTCCCCTACCATTTCTTCATCATAAGCCTCGCAAAGGAATGCCAAGGTGATACGGTCAGCGCCAAGAGAAGGCTCGATAACATAAGGAACATACTTTTCGCCTGTTTCCGCATCAAAGTATTCCATAGGTTCACCGGAATGATTTGCATGCTGGGTCAGATCGTAGTCCGTTCTGTCTGCAATGCCCCAAAGCTCGCCCCAACCGAAGGGGAACATAAACTCAAAGTCGGTGGTTGCTTTGGAATAGAAGCTGAGCTCATCCTTATCGTGATCGCGAAGTCTGAGATTTTCCTCTGCAATACCGAGATCATAAAGGAATTTTGCACAATAGCTTCTCCAATATTCAAACCACTCAAGGTCGGTACCGGGCTTGCAGAAAAATTCAAGCTCCATCTGTTCAAATTCACGAATACGGAAAATAAAGTTGCCGG
>JAZUOK010000190.1:0-18047 GCA_045604665.1 Eubacteriales bacterium
TGGGTCGTGGAAAATATGTACTTTAATGTGTTTATTTACAAGATGTTTCATGCCACGGCTGCGGATATTTCTGCTATGGTAACAGCTTCTGCAGTGACTGCCACATTAACTACCGTTTTTATGGGCGCATTGTCCGATAAGATCGGAAAGAGAAAGCTTTTTATATGTACCGGATATATCCTTTGGGGCATTTCTATTTTTGCATTTGTGCTCCTCAGAGAAGATGTGATCAGTAAATTTGCCTTTGTGGCATCCGCAGCGGCAACCGGCATCAGCTTGACCGTTATTCTGGACTGTGTCATGACATTTTTCGGCTCAACAGCCAATGATGCGGCGTTCAATGCTTGGCTGACGGACTCGGCGGATGGCGAGCATCGCGGTGCTGCGGAGGGGATCAATGCAATGATGCCTCTTGTCAGCATTTTGGTTGTTTTTGGCGGATTTATGTTTTTTGATCTTGACAAAGCGTCTTCTTGGTCACTGATTTATACTATTATCGGAGTGCTGGTAACTGCTGTGGGCATCCTTGGCTTTTTTATCATTGATGAGCCGAGAATAGAGAGCAAAGAGGGGTCGTACCTGGGGGGAATTATTTTTGGATTTCTTCCGAAAACCGTTCAAGAGAATAAGAAACTGTATGCATCCTTATTTGCCTTTATCATTTTTAATATTTCCATTCAAATATTTATGCCGTATTTGATCATCTATTATGAAGTAACCCTTGGTATGAAGGATTATGTGTTGATAATGGCGCCTGCCATTATCGTGGCATCTGTGATCACCGCTCTTTGGGGTAAGGTATATGATAAGCGCGGATATGTTTTTTCGGGCCGCATTGCGCTTATCTGCCTTTTGGTGGGATATGTACTGCTTTACCTGACCCGTTCCACTTTCCCTGTATTTATCGGTTCACTTTTTATGATGAGCGGATATCTTTGCGGAATGGCTGTTTTCGGTGCTTTCATTCGGGATCATATTCCCCATGGAATGGCAGGAAGATTCCAAGGTGTGAGAATATGCTCCCAGGTTTTGATCCCCGGTATTATCGGTCCTATGATCGGCAAAAAAATACTGGAAAATGCGGAAACGATCATCGGTAATGACGGCACTTTTTCCTTTGTACCAAATGCAAATATCTTTCTTGCAGCCGCGATCGTTGCCGTATTTGTTCTGCCTTTGCTTTTGAATACGAAAAGAGTGGGGAAGTAATATGACGATAAAATTATTTCTTTCGGCAATTACAAAATTCATACTTGGTGTTTTATTGGTTGGTATCCTGATTTTTCTACCGGCCGGCACAATGGATTATTTTCAGGGCTGGCTTTTGATGGGAATTCTTTTTATTCCGATGTTTTTTGCAGGAATCTTAATGATGGTGAAAAATCCGGATCTTTTAAGAAAAAGGCTTCTTGCAAAGGAAAAGCAAAAAGAACAGGATCTTTTGGTAAAATTAAGCGGTCTTATGTTTCTTATCGGCTTTCTTGTTTCGGGGCTTGGAGTTCGCTTCCAATGGTTTCTTTTGCCAAAGGCTGTTTCTGTTGGTGCTGCAGTTGTATTTCTTTTAGCTTATGTGCTTTATGCTGAGGTTCTGAGAGAAAATACATTTCTCAGTCGCACCATTCGGGTAGAGGAGAACCAAAAGGTGATTGATACGGGGCTTTATGCCGTCGTTCGCCATCCAATGTACAGCGCGACGCTGATTTTATTTTTGTCTATGCCTCTTGTTTTAGGATCTGTTTATGCCTTTTGTGTTTTTCTTTTTTATCCCTTTATCATTGCAAAACGAATTAAACACGAAGAAAAATTTCTTTCAAAAGAGCTGGACGGATATCTCGCCTACCAAGAAAAGGTAAAATATCGACTGATTCCATTTGTTTGGTAATTGCTTTTTTTGTAAATTTGTGTTATTATAGAAAAAAAGAAATATTGTGAAACTGCTACCGAGTAGTAGAATGTTAAAACATTCGTTTGCCCATCGTTAGGTCTTAGAAGATGTGCATACGAATGTTTTTTTGAGGTTTCAATGAAAAACTATTTTTCAAAATCAGAGATTGTTTTATGGATTTCGTCCGTTTTTTTAATTGTACTTTCTTTTTGCCTGTTTGATCGGGAGAATTATTTAACCCTTTCCGCCTCTCTTCTTGGGGTTACATCTCTCATTTTCAACGCAAAAGGGAATCCTTTCGGACAATTCTTAATGATCGTATTCAGTATTCTTTATGGAATTATCTCCTACAGCTTTCATTACTACGGCGAAATGATCACCTATCTTGGTATGACTATGCCAATGGCTGTTTTTGCTTTGATCTCATGGCTGAAGAATCCCTATAAAGGGAATCGAGCGGAAGTAAAAGTAAATTCCATCAGTAAGAAAGAAGCTTTTTTTATGTGCATCGGTGCTGCAGCGGTCACTGTTTTGTTTTATTTTATTTTGGATTATTTTCATGCATCCTATCTTTTGCCCAGCTCGCTTTCTGTTACCACCAGCTTTGTTGCTGTATATCTAACCTTCAGACGCAGTCCGCTTTTTGCCTTGGCATATGCAGCAAATGATATCGTCCTGATTTTCCTTTGGGTCATGGCCAGTTTTCAAGAGAAACGATATATTTCCGTTGTAGTGTGCTTCATCGCCTTTTTATTCAATGACATATACGGATTTATTAACTGGCAAAAAATGAAAGTCAGACAGAGTAAAAATCTGTAAATCAACATTATTTTAATTTTTTGTTGTTCATTTTATCTCCTGAGGCCAGTAAAATACAATTACAGAAAAAAAGGAGGTTCTAAAATGAACACAGATAAAATTTTAGCAGAATCTATTGCAAAAGAATATGCACCCAAGGATAATTCCAAAATTATCGCTCTGAAAAAGCTTGACAATCGCGCAAAGCTTCCGGCAACCATTTTCACTTATACCTTCGGTATCGTTTCCGCACTTGTTTTCGGAACAGGTATGTGTCTTGCAATGAATGTGATCGGAAGTGGTATGATCGGTATGGTACTTGGCATTGTTATTGGTATTATCGGAATGATCGGTTGCGGTATAAATTTCCCCATTTATAAGAGAATGCTTGAAAAGGGAAAAGAAAAATACGCCTATGAGATCGTTCAGCTTGCCCGTGAAATCGCGGATCAATAAGTAAATTTACGGAGTGGTACTATGAAAAAATCCGAAAGTAAATATTTTAATACTGCCACCAAAATGGATCTTGCTCTGATCTCGCTTTTGAAAAAGAAGTCCTTTGAATATATTACCGTAAGAGAGATCTGTGAAACAGCAGGAGTGAACCGTTCTACCTTTTATTTGCATTACGAAACGGTCGTGGATCTTTTAAGCGAAACAACAAGGTTTCTCCTAAACGATTTTTTAAAATATTTTACTGAGGATACAAAATCAATTGCATTCAATCTTTCCGAATGTGAGCTTAATGAGCTGATCTTTATATGCGACAAATATTTAACACCCTATTTGACTTATATCAAAGATCATAAAGAAATCTTTTCTACTGCTGTTTTGCACATGAAAACCTTTGGATTTGAAAATGTATATGAAAGAATGTTTGAAAGCATTTTCAATCCTATTTTGGATCGCTTTCATTATTCTCCAAGTGATAGACAGTATGTGATGATGTACTATCTCAGCGGTATCAATGCGATCGTAATGGAATGGTTGAAAAACGGCTGTGATAAGCCTATAGAAGATATTTCAAAAATCATTACAATTTGCATATACGGAAAACAGAACTAAAAGAATCCCTCTTGCAACATTTGCAAGAGGGATTCATTTTATATCTTAAATGCCTTCTCGGCAGGGAGGGCGAAGAGGATTCCGTTGGCAGGAGAGGTTAGGCCAAATTCGCGATTTACATCTTCCATAATCTGCTTGCAAATTTTAGATGGCGCTAAAATGAAAAGCATCTCTCTTTCGCCGTCCACCGTGGCATCCACAAATTCTGCAAACTGTTCTATATCCGCAAGTCTTCCTTTAATGACTGTACCGCCGGTAGCACCTGCTTTTCTGGCAATATTCATTGCGTCCTCGCTGTAACCTTCATTTACAGATATGACGATCAAGTTATTATTTCGTTCGTTTTGCATAGTCATATTTTCCTTTTCCGGATTTTGATTTTTGTTGAAGCACAAAATCTCACTTAAAACTCTGCTTGCTGCTGCAATGTCAAGAACGATCATAAGACCGTTGTATTTTTTGTGATTTTGAATCGTCTCTTCAAAATTTTGGATCATCGTTCGGATATCGACTTCATTGCTGAGGCTGATAATAATATCCTTGTCATTGGATCCAAGACCGAAAATATCCATTATTTCCGTGGGGGCAGTACCAAAGCCTACGGTTTGAAAGTTCAATTTAATGTGAAGATTTTCCAGTTCCTTGATCAGTTTTTTGCCGCGTCCTTCTTCTACAATAGATAGGAGGGCGATCAGTTTATTACGCATAGTTTTCTTCCTCCGTATCAAAAAATATGATATCATCGCGGATCATGCTGATCTCTGTATGCAGCCTCTTCACTTTTCTTGCGTGTTTTCTTCTTTCGTGAAGACCTAAAATCTGAATGGTAATGAGAGGCGCCATTGCGATCATTGCAACGATACCGAAGGCATCTGTCATTACATTCCCGCCGATGGACTCACAGGCACCCATGGCAAAGGGAAGCATAAAGGTAGAGGTCATCGGACCGCTGGCTACTCCGCCCGAGTCAAATGCAATGCCGGTATAAATATGTGGTACCAAAAAGCTGATGATCAAAGAAATGGCATAGCCTACGATCAAAAAAGGCATAATTGAGATTCCGGTAAGAACTCTGACCATGGAAATTCCAACCGAAACGGAAACACCGACGGAGAGGGCAATGGCGACGGATTTCTGCGAAATAGCACCGTTTGTGATCTCGTTGACCTGTCTTTTCAAGGAGTGTACCGCAGGCTCGGCTGCAACCACAAAATAGCCCATAAGCATACCGATGGGAATAAGAAGCCCTTTGAAGGAGGAAGAGGCGATCTCCGCGCCGATCAGTCTGCCTGCAGGCATAAAGCCTACATTTGCACCTGTCAGGAAAAGCACAAGCCCGATATAGGTGTAAAGAAAGCCAAAGGACATTTTGATGATACTGTGAAAGTGGAATTTTTTGGAAAACAGTTGAAAAATGATAAATAGTAAAACAATCGGTACAAAGGCAAGGCCGATTTCCTTTGCATAGATCGGAAGTGCCTTCGCAAACTGTCTGAAAGCTTCGGTAGTGGTTTTAATGTGAGCAATTTCGTATATAGAGGTGGAAGGGCGAGGGTTATAGAAAATGCTGAGAAGCAGGACGGATAGGATCGGTCCGATGCTGCAAAGAGCTACAAGACCGAAACTGTTTTCGCCTGTATTCTTTTTACTCGATGCAAGACCTGCACCCAGTGCCATGATAAAGGGGACGGTGATCGGACCTGTCGTAACGCCGCCGGAATCAAAAGCGGTGGGAATAAATTCCTTCGGTGCAAAAAAAGCAAGGACAATGACCACACCGTAAAACAGAACAAGCAGTTTGCGAAGAGGGATCTCTTTTCTGTTTCTGATCAGTGTAATACTGAGAAAAAGACCGACACCGATTCCTACACAATTGATCAAAAGAGAATTGGGAATGGTTGGAACCTGCTCTGCCAAAACTTGAAGATCAGGCTCGGAAACCGTAATCATGAAACCGAGAGCAAAGCAGATTACAAGGGGAATGATGAATTTACTGCTTCTATTCAGAGACTTACCCAGACCGTCACCAAGCGGTTCCATAGAAATGCCGGAACCTACGGTAAAGAAACTCATACCAAGAATCAAAAGGATCGTGCCGAATAAAAACAACACAAGAACACCTGCCTCTAATGTGACGCAGGTGACAGAAAGAATCAAAACAATGAGTGCGATCGGCAGAACCGAAGTAAGGGATTCCTTGATCGATGGAAAAATCGGGGTCATTAAGTACCTCAGACTTTCAAACAGAAATAGGATATGCGATAAATAAATATACAATATATACAAATTATATCATAACTTTACTATTTTTACAACGATTCCCGATAAAAGAAATGATTAATCACAATTTGCTAGAAAATTCGGTTGCACCGAATGTGATCTTGTGATATAATAAGCCCAAGCAATATAAGGATAAGGAGACCATATTATGCCTGTCAGAGTCGGACTGAAATATATTGAACAATGGAAATCCTCTATGGAAAAAGAGGTATTAAAGTACGAAGAAGAACCCGTTCAAAAAGGACAGATCGTTTTTTACGGCCCCTCCAATTTTACCAGATGGAGTGCTAAATTTAAGCACACGCCTCTTGGTGAAGCTGTTGTTGGAAAGAGCGGAAAGTCCTGCTGCATCAATCGTGGCTTCGGCTCCAGCAATGCAGAGCATCAGCTTTACTACTATCCCCGTATGGTAAGGCCCTTGGAGCCCAAGGTGCTTGTTTACTCCGGCCTTGGCAATTATCGCGCTTTCGGCTATTCTCTTGAGGAAGTGTGGGAACTTTGTCAGAGAGTGATCTCGTATGCACTTACCGATTTTCCCGGTATTCAGATTTATCTCTGCAGCCAGCAGCACCATAAGACGGATGACGATGTGTACCGAGTTCATCACGAAAAGAGCAGTGCTTGGATGAAGGAGTTCTGCGAGAACACACCCGATTGTCATTTTTTGAACATTTTGGATTACGAGCCTTTGCAGCGTAATGATATTTTTGTAGAAGACGGTGTCCATTACAATCAAGAAGGCTATAACCTTTACGCAGACTATTTTCGTGAGGCACTAAAAAAGGAACTGGATCTTTTCTAAGCACAAAGGAGAAGGAATATGCAGGAAATTGTTTTTCCCAAAAGGATCGTTTTGCATGAAAATGTAAAAAATCCCGAAAACCTTTTGAAAAAGAAAGCTTTACAGGTCGACCGAGATGACAAAAAGACATCTTTCTTTGAAAAGGGGTCTTTTGTCATTTTAGATTTCGGGCTTGAAATGTGCGGCAGTGTTCGCATTCTGACCGACGCAGCAGAACAAACAAAAGTAAGGATCCGTTTCGGAGAAAGTGTCAGCGAAACTTGCAGTGAGATCGGCGGAGAGAAAAATGCCACCAACGATCACGCCACCCGTGATTTTTATGTAAATTTGCCAAAATGGTCCGATCTTGTTTTCGGTAACAGCGGTTTTCGTTTTGTTCGTCTTGATTTTGAGGGGGATGCGGAAATCAAGTGCGTTGTTGCAATGAACAATATATTGAAAAAAAAGCCTCTTTATGTTTATAAAGGATCTGACGAAAGAATCCGCGAGATCTATCAGACTGCAAAAAGAACGGTAGATCTTTGTATTGCAAGCGGTTATCTTTGGGACGGGGTAAAAAGAGACAGGCTTGTTTGGATCGGGGACATTCATCCCGAGATGCTTGCCCTTACCACCCTTTACGGCAGACTTTACGACATTGAAAAATCCCTTGATTTTGTAAGGCATCAGACTCCCTTACCCGGTTGGATGAACCGCTATCCTACCTATTCCCTTTGGTGGATCATCATTGTGGCAGATTATTTTGAAAAAACAAAGTATACCCCTTTTGCAAAAAGACAGATCCCTTATCTTGAAAAGCTTCTTTTACAGATCGATTGTTGTGTGAAAGAAAATGGCGAACTAAACTATCCCAGATACTTTGTGGATTGGCCTACCCGAGAAAAGCCCGATGAAATCGTTGGCGTTCGTGCGATCAATATCATCGCAATGAAAAAGGCAATTTCTCTCTTGAAAGTCTTTGAAAAGGATACCTCCTTGGCAGAAGATATCCTTGGCCGTCTTGAAAAAATTGAGATCAAGCCCGAAAAGATGAAACAGGTATTTGCCTTGAAATTCTTTGCCAAGAGTCTTACCGAAGAAGATAAAAAGCGTTTGTTAGAAGGCGGTGCCAAGGGAATGAGTACCTTTATGAGCTATTACATTCTCAAAGCGGTTGCATCCTTCGACCGTGAAGCAGCAATCTCTATGATGAAAGAGTATTACGGTGCCATGCTGGATAAAGGCGCCACAACCTTCTGGGAAGACTTTGACCTGTCTTGGACAGAAAATGCCGGTCCCATTGATACCCTTCCCAAAGAAGGGGAGAAGGATATTCACGGCGACTTCGGTGCCTATTGCTATAAAGGCTTTCGCCACAGTCTTTGCCACGGCTGGTCTGCAGGCGTGATTCGATTTATCGAAGAAGAGTGTAAATAAAAAAACGCCCATTTGGGCGTTTTTTTATTCTTGTATGGTTCTGAAAAGTGCTTGAGAGTAAAGCCTTGAGAGAAAATCACTTACATGATTGATATTGTTACCGGTCATATCTGCGTATTTTTTGCGACTGAGCAGGAATTTGTGCAATTCCATAATGTCGGTAAAGGCAATTTCCTTATAGTCATCTTCAATTTTTTGTAAGATGGGTGTATACGCTTCCTGAATCCCGTCACAGTAACGAACCATTTCTTTGTTTGGTAATATGCAGTTTAAAACAATGATCGTAGAATCAGGGCGGTCTTTTCGGATCTCGTCGATCATATATCGAATGTTTTCTTCATACACTTCAGGCGAAATTTGATTTGTACCGTCATTCATACCGAAACCGATCACTGCAAGATCCGGATGGTGGAAAACAACTGCCTCGTGAACTACATCTTTTCCCCAAAGAGAGGTTTTTCCGCCTACGGCGGTATTGATCACATCGATTGGACAATTAAATTTTCTTTTTATCTCTAAGGGAAACATATCTGCCCATCTTGGGATAAAAGGTTTTGCGTCAGATTGCGCGGAGGAATTGGCACCCCAGGTAATGCTATCGCCGAAGAAAACAGCTTTTAGGGGCATCTTTTTAGAGAGTCTTTCTTGCAAAAGGGGAAGAAGTTTTCCTTTCTTTTTCGGAACAGGACCTTGCCAGGTATCGCTATGTCGATAGGTAACACAAATTTGATATTTCCGAAATTCAACGCCTTCCGAATGAAGGGAAAAGCCTCCTTCTTTCAAAGGCCTGCAGGCACCTTCTTTTTCTTCATCGAAGTAGTATTCGGAGAAGGGGACTGTAGGAATCCTTCCTTTCGGTAAAACAGAGAGCTTTCCGTCTTTACAAATGAAGTCTTCACCTTCGGCAAAACAGGTTTCAAGATCCGAAGAACAAACTTTAAGGATTTGATCGGCATAGTACATCAAAGGAAAGTCGGGTAGGGAGCCGTCTTTATTCTCCAAGGGATAAACCGTCTCGTCAAAAACCGTTCCACCTTCCCAAAAGGGAAATTGATAAATTTTGGCATCATATTTTGTTGGGAGTTTTACAAGATCCATCTATTTTCTCCTTATCAGATCGCTTTTTTTAATATATCATAAAAGATAAAAAAGAGCAACAAACGGTTGATTTTTTTCATTGCTTAATTTATAATGACAGTGTTCTTTACAATAAAAAAAGGGGATTAAAAAATGCAGATTGAATTGATCCATTCTCAAATCGGGTATGATGCCGATAAAACAAAAATGGCATATGTAACAGGTGAGATCGAAAACGGAACTTTTATCATTTCAAATTCCATTACCAAAGAGGTGGTTTTGAAAGGTGAGCTTTCTCTTTGGGGCGAAAAATGGCAAAAGAATTGGTACACAATTGATTTCACAAAGGTGACAAAGCCCGGTGAATACACCGTTCAGATCCTTCAAAACGATGAAGTTGTGGCAGAGAATAAAAGCGCTGTTCATATTCGCCGTGATGCCTTGTGGAATCGGTGCTGGTATGATTGCTCCCTGGGCCATCTGGATGTTCGTGCAACCAATTGCTATCCGGAAGGAGGTTGGCGTGACTGTGGCAGTGAATTACAGGAGGTCAGCAGTCACATCATTATGCTGGAAGCACTTTGCGATCTGCTTTCCGACTCCCGTGTCCCTTCTTGCGAAAGAGAACACCTTTTTGAACATGTTTATCGCGGTGCGGACTATATTGTAAAATGCCAGATGGAGCATGGCGGTTTTGTCCATGAACTTCATCATAATCCAAGTGTCAGCTTTGGTAACTGTGCCAATGCCGTTTCTGTTTTAGCGCGTGTTTCTCTCCTTACAAAGCAGGATAATCCTGAAAAAAGCAGAGAATACCTCTCTTGTGCGAAAAAAGCGTATGACTTTGCAACGAAAAACGATTTCTTTTCTGATCTTCAGGAAAATATGTCTTTGCAAAGTACTCACGATGCACCGGAAGAAATGAAGATACCTCCTGCACAGCACAGAACACGAGATCTTTTATCTTTGCTGCAAGCAGTTTTGACTCTGTACAAATGCGGAGAAAAAGCACTGAAAGAAAAGGCACTTTCTTTGACAGCGGAAATTCTTTCAAGACAGATCCCCGAAGATAAGGCACAGCACGGTCTTTTTGGCCATTTTTATACTTTTTCCGGCTACGATTTTTCGGAAAAGGCAAATTATCACTGCGGTGCTTGGGACCTACCTTATAAGAATTATAACCAAGGTGCCCATAAGCCCTATTGGGTCATGCCGCTTTTTGAAATGATGGAGCTTTTTCCCGATCATAAGGATCTGCCCGTTTGGAAAAGCGCTTTGAAAAACTTTGCTTACGGCTTCTTTAAACCTGCTTGCAAGGATAATCCCTTTGGTATTATTCCTGCAGGTGTATACAATAAAGACGGAATTTTGTATTTTAGCGGTTTGTATCACGGACACGCAAAGATCTACGGTTACGCTGCTGTTTTGGCAATGAAGTTTTACCATGAATTTAAGGATGCGGACTTTCTTCCCATTGCCACAGCAAATATGCAGTGGATCGCAGGTCTGAATCTGAAAGGAATCAGTTTCATTGTGGATATCGGTGAAAACAGTGCAAAAGATTGGAATGCGCTTCGCGGAACGATCATCAACGGCTTTGATTCCTCCAAGCAGTTTTCCATTGCACCTGTGAGTGCTGAAACCGATTTGCCTACTTTTCTGGATGATGAAGGCGCGATCCATCACTGTGCCGGTTTTGTTTCCGGTCTTTGTGCCTCAAATTTTAGTCTTATGTAAAAAAACGCCCGAATTTTCGGGCGTTTTTTCATTCAAACAGGGGAGTGGAAAGATACCGTTCGCCGGTATCGGGAAGGAGCACAACGATTCTTTTTCCTTCGTTCTCTTTCTTCTTCGCGTATTGGATCGCACATGACAGTGCCGCGCCGGAAGAAATTCCGGCAAGAATGCCTTCTTTTGTGGCAAGAAGTTTTGCGGTCTTGTAAGACTCCTCTTCGGTTGCGGTGTAGATCTCATCCAGAATATTCTTATTTAAGACAGCGGGAATAAAGCCGGCACCGATTCCTTGAATACCGTGAGATCCTGCTTTTTCCCCGGAAAGAACTGCGGAATTTTTCGGTTCTACTGCAATGATTTTAATATTTTTATTTTTTTGCTTTAAAAATTCACCGATTCCGGTGATGGTTCCGCCCGTTCCCACACAAGAAACAAGCAGATCTACATTTCCTTCTGTATCTTCCCAAATCTCAGGGCCTGTAGATAAAAAATGTGCCTTGGGATTGGAGGGGTTGTCAAACTGTCCGGCAAGAAAGCTTCCCGGGGTGTTTTTGGCAATCTCCTTTGCCTTTTCAATCGCACCTGCCATGCCCTGTTTGCCGTCTGTTAAAACGATCTTTGCACCGTATGCGCGAAGGAGCAGTTGTCTTTCACGGCTCATGGTTTCGGGCATTGTGAAAATAGCTTTATATCCCCGCGAGGCGCAAAGGGCGGCCAGTCCGATTCCCGTGTTGCCGGAGGTGGGTTCGATGACGGTAGCACCATGGGAAAGCTTACCTTCTTTTTCTCCGTCAAGGATCATTTGCAAGGCGACTCTGTCTTTTACGCTTCCTGCAGGGTTTCTGCTTTCAATCTTGGCAAGTACAGTTGCGGAAAGGGAAAGTTCTTTTTCAATGCGTGACAGGCGCAAAAGAGGCGTGTTTCCGATCATTTCGGAGACGGAACCGTAAATTTTCATAAGATACCTCTGAAATCTTTTTTCAATATTATATTATTTTTTTAATTTTCAGTCAATAAAATGATAGGGAAAAGAATGTTTTTCTTGTAAATCAAAACTGGTTTTGCTATAATAAGATCAACAAAGGAGGTGTAATGCATGGATCCGATTCAGACAGAGACTTTAGAAAAGCCGAAATTTATAAAAACAAAAAAGGGAAAGATCACACTTTCCATATCTGCACTTGCTTTTGTTTTGTTAATTGCTGTCGGTGTTTTTCTCTGTTTTCATTTTGATCTGTTTTCTAAAAATACGGAAGAGCTGCTACCCCCTGTAACAACAGAAGAGGAAACCGAGACAGAAGAAAAAGAAGAGATCAAAAGCGCCCTGCCCGACGATGAGATCAGAGGTGTGTATATTGCAAGCGTTTCCAATATCAATTACCCTTCCAAAAAAGGGTTGCCGGAAGAGACACTGAAGAAAGAAATTGACCGAATTGTGGAGACAAGCCGTTTGACAGGCTTTGATACTATCTATTTTCAGGTCCGTCCTTCGGGAGATGCTCTTTATGCATCTGATATTTTTCCCACTTCTCGCTATCTTGTTGCAAATGAAGGGGATGAGATCGCATTTGATTCTCTTTCTTACCTAATTGAAGAAGCAAAAAAATACGATATGAAAGTTGTGGCTTGGGTCAATCCTTACCGTGTTACAGCATCAAAAGCCAACACGAAAGAGGAGGCTTTGGCTACACTTTCCGCGAACAATCCTGCAAAGCTTCATCCCGATTGGACTCTTTTTTACGGTGGAAAGCTTTATTATAATCCGGGACTTTCTCAAGTGCGCGATTTGATCGCCTCCGGTGTGAAGGAGATCTGCGAAGGATATGATGTAGCAGGTGTTCTATATGATGATTACTTCTATCCTTACCCTGTAGATGGGGAAGTGCTTGATGATGCTGCGGTTTTTGCAGAAAGCGGCACAAATCTTTCTATCGAAGATTGGCGCAGAGAAAATGTAAATCAGATGGTGAAGCTAAGCTTTGACACCATTAAATCCGTATCCGAAACTCTTACCTTCGGAATCAGTCCTTTCGGCATTTGGAAAAATGCATCGTCTGATCCAAAAGGAAGCGATACTCACGGATTGGAAGCATACTCCGCTCTTTATTGTGATGCTTTAGCTTGGATCAATGGCGGTTATATTGATTATATTTCACCGCAGATCTATTGGGAAAGAGGATATAAGAGTGCTGATTTTGCTACCCTTGTCCGTTGGTGGAGCGCGCAAGTAGACGGCACCGGTGTAGGTCTTGTGATCTCTCATGCCGCATACAAGGCCGCAGATTTTACCTACGGCGGTGATGAGATCGGTCAGCAAATTTCTTATGCAAGAAATTATATGAACTCTTGCGGCAGCATCCAATACGGCTATGCAGATATTGCAAAGAATACAGAAGGCATCCAAGATTCCTTGAAGGCTGTTTTTGCTGAGCCTTTTTTAAATGAAGAGCCCGTACAGGCGGTCGACGGCATTTCCTTTGTTTATCCGAGAAACGGTGTCAAAACAAATTTATCTGCCCAGTTTGTTTCGGTTCGCTCCGATCCGAAGTTTCCCGTGTATTCTTCCAACGGAAAAGTAGGTCGAACCAAAAGTGGCTTTATATCGATACACATGCCCTTGGCAATGGGAGAAAATTCTTTGAATTTGAACCAAAATGGAAAGACATATTCGCTGACCGTTGTTCGACAAAACAAAGCTGCAGATGCTCTCAAAGGCTTTTATATCGCGTCTGTTACCCCGTCGGTTTCTGATGGGGTAATCTCTTCCTCCGGGATCGAGATTCCTGTTTCCGTAACCGCACCTGCAGGTTGCGAGGTTTATGCTTATCTTCAAGATGAGAAAACAGTGCTTTCTCCCACCATCCGATCCAATGAGGGAGCTCTTTATCAAAGAGAGGTTTACAAGGGGTATCTTACTGTTCCGACAAATTCTTCCGATGAGACGATTACTGTCGGAAAAATTCGATATAAGGCGATTTTCAATGGGGAACAGACAGAAAAAGAAGGTGCTTTGGTTCAAGTCAGACCTTCATCCCAAATTTTAAAAGCTCGTGTCATTAAGGATTATGCTGAACTGAAAAAAGCGCCGAACAGCTCTTTTTATGATGACTATACCCCTGCCTCCGTCGGAATGACAGATGAGATCCTTGCATCTTTCGACGGCTGTTATTTACTTGCTTTTGGTGGATATATTTTAAAAGAGGACGCTGCTGTGGAAACAGGCGCGGTTTCTTCTTCTGATCTTTCTGCTGTGGATTTTTCCGTTACCGATACTGCTTCCGAAGTTTTTTTATCTCTCGGCTCCTCTCCTCCGATTTCCGTATCGGTCGAGGATAAAACCGTTTTGATAACACTGTTTCGTACTTCTTCAAATCTTTCCGGAAAAATAGGATCATTCAAAAAGAATCCTCTTTTCTCGGAGGTTTTCGTTGAAAATGGAGATGAGGACGGAACGGTCGTCTTGAAAATGAAGCTTTATTCTGAAAAGAATTTTTATGGCTTTCATTATGTTTATGAAGGGGATCGGGTGATCTTATCCTTTCAAAATCCGTCTTCGCTTACAAAAGGGGATCGCCCTCTTTCCGGAAAGACCATTGCACTTGATGCAGGACACGGCGGAAATGACTTCGGTGCATTGGGTTTTTACCCCGGTCTTTGCGAGAAAGATCTGAACCTTGCCATAACGCTTCTTGTGCGTGATAAGATTGAATCCCTTGGCGGTAATGTTTTGATGACTCATGAAGATGACAGCACCGTTTCTTTAAATGAGCGCATGGATTTTATGATTGAAAAGAACCCCGATTTCTCCATATCCATTCATCACAATTCCACCGGTGAAGGCTCTGATGCCAATGCTGCGCGCGGTACTCTTGGACTTTTTTGGGCGCCCTCGGGGCTTTCTCTTGGGGAATGCGTCCAAAAAAGCGTAAAGGGGTCTTTGGTCTCAAGATCTTTGGATACGCGCTCCCAAAAACTTGCTCTTTGCCGAAATCACCGTTTTCCCCAAACACTGATCGAGGTCAGCTTTATCTGTTCTCCTGCGGAATATGAAAGAAGTATGCGCACAGACTACACAGAAAAAGCCGCTGAAGGGATCGTAAACGGTATTCTTGATTGGTATCGGATGCAAGAGGGTTTCAGAAGGGATTTTGCATCATGAAGCTTTTTGTGATCTTCGGTGTAATTGCCGCATTTCTTTTCCTTCTTTTTCTTTATCTTTTGGATCTTATCCTGTTTTGCTTTTTTGAAAAGCGTGCCTTTGATCAAAAAGGGGATACGAGAGAATATCTTCAAAGAATACAAGAAAAGCACAAAAAAACAAAGCAAAGAAGAAAAAGGAATTTTCTTCTCTTTTTGATCAGCCTTTCCTTTGAAAAACAAGGAGAAGAGAGAAAAATGCAAGAATTACTGCCGTTTATAAAAAAAGATGCACTACTTGGAATCCATAAAAAAGAAGCAGATCATTGATCTGCTTCTTTTTTTATAAAAGGATCGCACCGGTGTAGGAGTAAATGTATTCGCCTTTTAAGTATTTTTCTTTCAATTTCCGCTGAAGGCTGGTATCTTCCGGCAAGAGAGAAAAGTCGTTGCAGCCATGAGGGAATACATATCCGAAAATATCTCTGCCGTTGTTACGGTTCGGGTGCCTTTCATAAGGCATGGAAAAGGAAGAGATCTTTGACTTTTCACCCAGAATCTCGTTGAGGGCAGGGTCCATCAGCCAAGAGGAACAGGTGATGGCTTTCGGAGAAAATTCCGGGAAAGCACTTTTTAGCTTCTCAAGTGCCTCCTTGTATGCAAGAGAGATCTTTTCCGGAGAAAGATCCGTGTTTCTCGGAATGTGGATGCCGATCACATCATCGCCCGGGCCGTAACCGTATTCCCATTCTTCCTTTGAAAAATGCTTCTTTTCCTTTTGAATGCGAAAGTTTTCCACGGGATTTCCGATAAATTCTGTTTCGGTTTCTTCAAATGCGGCGGAAAAGGCTCCTTCTTCGTCCTCAAATCCTGCAGAGCCTAAAGGCATGCCGGATCTATGTACTCTTTTTAAGGTAATCAGGATCTGTGTTTTGCCTGTTTTTTTGTTTTTGAGAAAAAGTCCCGATTTCGGTGCTTGTTTTAATTGGAAGTTCAATCCGCCGTGATCGAAGACCATGCATTTTGCATATAGGGAAAGCCAACGGAAATAGGTGTATGTAATGGCAGGACGACCTAAAATAAACGCTTCTACAATACGAATGTTCAATTTAAAATTATCAAGATTTTTGATGGTTTCTTCGTGCGTAAAGCCTCTTGATCGGTATTCTTCATAGGCTTTGTTTATGGAGGGGAGCATAACAAGAAGAGGCAAAAAATCACCGGAAGGTGTCAGGTCAGGTTTTGGCATGGGAAGTTCACGGACTCCGTAGAAATCATGCTCCAGATAATAAAGGGAAAGGGTATCAAGATAGGTTTTCTTCGCTTCATATTTTAAAAGATCAGAAAAGGCATTTTTCACGCAAAGGAAATAATCGCCGAAAAGATTGTATTTTTCTTGCAATTCATCGATCAGTTTTTCAGAACAAAGCTTTTCTTTGGAAGTTTCGATTTTTTTATAAAATAATTCCATATCTTCGGGTAAAGCTTCGATTTCAAGCTTTTCAGCAGCTTCAAAAAGTGTCATATAAATCCTCCCTCTTTTTTCTTATTTCATTTTATCACGCATCAGTATTTTTGCAATAGAAATAAGAAAAATGCGCCGAAAATCGGCGCATTTTTTTAGAGATTATAGTATTTATCAAATTCAGCGGGGTGAGGAACCTGAGAAAGCTCTCTGCACTCTGCTCTTTTTGCTTTGATAAAGTTCTTGAGAAGCTCTTCGGGGAATACGCCGCCTGCAGTCAGATAATCGTGATCGGCTTCCAAAGCATCCAGTGCCTGATCGAGGGAGGTGGGAAGTCCCTTGAGCTTTGCTTTTTCTTCTTCGGGGAGGGTGTACAGGTTCATATCGTAAGGACCCCAGCCGTTTTCATGAGGATCGATCTTGTTTTTGATGCCGTCAATACCTGCCATCAAAAGCGCTGCATAGCAGAAATAGGGGTTACAGGTAGCGTCGGGGTTTCGAATCTCAAATCTGCGAAGGTTGGGAGTTTTTGCATAAGCAGGGATGCGGATCACCGCGCTGCGGTTAGAGGTTGCATAACCTACGGTAACGGGAGCCTCAAAGCCGGGAACAAGTCTCTTGAAAGAGTTGGTGCTGGGGTTTGTGATGGCACAAAGGGAAGCAATGTGCTTTAAAAGACCGCCCATAAAGTAATGTGCTTCGCGGCTGAGGTTGGAATAACCGTTGTCATCAGAGAATACGGGCTGACCGTCTTTCATCAACAGCATATGTACATGCATACCGTTGCCTGCTTCACCGTATACGGGCTTGGGCATTAAGGTTGCGGATTTGCCGTGCTTGAGAGCAGTATTGCGGATGATGTATTTGATCATCATGGAAGCATCTGCCATTTCACTCATTTTACCAAGCTGAGGCTCAATCTCAAACTGACCTGCGGCACCGACTTCGGGGTGATGATACTTGATCTTAATTCCTGCCTCTTCCATCAAAAGGCACATCTCACTTCTGCATTCGTAGGTGGGGTCAAAGGGCTTTGCGATGTGGTAGTTTTTCTGCTTCGGAACCACAACACCCATACCTTCGTTTTCGCTGTTCCAGTGAGCTTGATTCACATCAATACTCATAGAAATGTTACTGGGATGCACATTCCAACGAACATCGTCAAACAGGTAAAATTCAAATTCGGGAAGAATCAGCATGGTATCGGCAATGCCGCTGTCCTGCATGTATTTTTCTGCCGCGAGAACAATGTTTCTGGGGTACTGAGCCAGGGGTTTATTTTCGGGACTGTCGATGATCATTGCGTTACCCGTCATAGATAGGGTGGGGATTTCACAGAAGGGATCGATCACCGCAGTATCGGGGTCGGGAATGAATACCATGTCACT